>CAMOVV010000268.1 GCA_946627685.1 uncultured Bacteroidales bacterium | reverse complement strand
TGAGGTTGTGGAGGGGTGAGTATCCCAGAAGGTAGTTGAACATTTCGGGGCTGTCCTCGCTGGTGCCGTAGTCGCTGGCCCAGTTCCAGCCGATGGTGAACTTGTGGTAGCGGAGCATGTCCATCACGCCCACCTGGGGAATCGCGACCCCGAAGAGTTCCGGCCTGCGGGTCATGCAGGCTCCCACGAGAAGGCCTCCGTTGCTGCCTCCGACGATGGCGAGGTGCTCCGGATCGGTGTATTTGTTTGCAATCAGCCATTCGGCCGCTCCGATGAAGTCGTCGAAGACGTTCAGCTTGTTCTGTTTCGTGCCGGCGAGGTGCCACTCTTCTCCGTATTCGCTTCCGCCGCGCAGGTTCACCTGGGCGTAAATCCCGCCTTTCTCAAGGAAAGGAATCCTCGTCGCGGCGAATCCGGGGCCGAGGGCGATGTTGAAGCCGCCGTAGCCGTACAGGTAAACAGGGTTCTTTCCGTTGAACTTCAGTCCTTTGCGGTAGGTCAGGAACATGGGGATGCGGGTGCCGTCCCTGCTGGGGAAGAAGACCTGCACGCTCTCATAGGCCGAGGGGTCGAAATTCACCTTCGGGGAGTCGTAGAGGGCGCTTTTTCCCGTCTTGATGTCGTAGCTGTAGATGGTGGAAGGGACTGTGAAGGAGGAGAAGGTGTAGAAGCACTCGTCGTGGCCCTTGCGGCAGGAGAAGCCTGCGGCCCCGACGGAGGGAAATTCTATTTCGGAGAGCCTGTTCCCTTGATAGTCATAGATATAGCTGTGGGTGCAGGCGTCCTTCATGAAGGAGATTATGAGTTTGTCGGCGACGGGCGCGATGCCTTCGATGACATTCTCCTGCTCGGGAAGGACCTCCTTCCAGTTGCCGATGCCGGGGTTGGAGAGGTCCGCGGCCATTATCCTATATTTCGGGGCTCCGTAGTTGGTGAGGAGGTAGATGGTGCTGCCGTCCTCAGCGATGGGGGAGTAGTTGTAGCTGTAGTCGGAGACCATCTGCATGAACTGGGAGTCGGGACTGGTGAGGTCCTTGACATAGAGGAGGTTGCCCGTCCCCATTCCGTCTTCGTAGAGATACATGAGCCTTTCGTCCTCGCTGACGTCCACGATGTAGAACCTCTGGGGGTACATGGGATTGAAATAGAAGAGCTTGTCCTCGGACTGCGGGGTGCCTATCTTGTGATAATACACTTTGTGGCCTTCGTTCACGTTGGTAAATTCCCTGCCTCCCTTGGGAGCGTCGTAGGCGCTGTAGTAGAAGCCGTCGCCCCTCCAGGAAGCGCCGCTGAACTTGGCCCACTCGATGTGGTCGGGAAGAAGCTTTCCGGTGGCCGTTTCCATCACATAGAACTCCCTCCAGTCGCTTCCGCTGCGGGAAATGGAATAGGCCATGTATTTTTCGTCGTTGGAGAAATAGATGCCGTTGAGGGCGACGGTGCCGTCCTCGGAAAGGGAGTTGGGGTCGAGGAAGACCCTCGGCTCGGAATCCTCGCTGTCCTTCACATACAGGACGCTCTGGTTCTGGAGGCCGGAGTTCTTGTAGAAGAATATCTTGCCGGCCCTTTTGAAGGGGGCCGAAAGCTTCTCGTAGTCGGACACCTCGTTCAGCCTTTTGAGAAGCTTGTCCCTGAACTTTATCTTGCTGAAATACTTGGCCGTGACTGCGTTCTCCGCCTCCACCCAAGCCTTCGTGGCAGGGGAGTTCTCATCCTCGAGCCACCTGTAGGGGTCGGCCACCTTCGTTCCGAAATACTCGTCGGTGGTCCCGTCTTTCTCCGCCCGGGGGTAGTTGATCTGGGCCCCCGCCGCCCATGTCATTGTCGCCATAGCTATAACCAGGATTGTTTTTCTCATGATATATCGTTTGTTTTATGTTTCGAAGGCGCGGTGTTTACCGGATAAAGATAGTTATTTTTTCCGATTCTCCTCCTGCCGGAAATTCCCGGATTGCTGATATACCTCCCCGGAGGATTGCAGAAGAGACGGAAAATGGCTATATTTGCAGGCTTGACAACAATTGAAACTATAAATAAGATGAAAAAAGTAGTACTTATCAGACACGGCGAGAGCCAGTGGAACAAAGAAAACAGGTTCACCGGATGGACTGACGTCGATCTCAGCGAGAAAGGCGTGCAGGAAGCCCACGACGCAGGCGTTCTTCTCAAGAAGGAAGGCTACACCTTCGGAAAGGCTAACACTTCTTACCTCAAGGGGGCTGTGAAGACCCTGAACAACGTCCTCGACGCCATGGACCTCGACTGGATTCCCGTGGAAAAGAGCTGGAAGCTGAACGAGAAGCATTACGGCAACCTCCAGGGCCTGAACAAGGCCGAGACCGCCGCCAAGTATGGCGACGAGCAGGTGCATATCTGGAGAAGGAGCTATGACGTGGCCCCTCTTCCCATTCCCGAGGACGACCCCCGCAACCCCAGGCTCGACCCCCGCTACGCCGAGGTCGATGACAAGGACCTTCCCCGCACCGAGGCTCTCTGCGACACCGTCAAGAGGACCGTTCCCTACTGGAAGGACGTGATTTATCCCGACATGATGAAGAGCGAAAAGCCCATCGCCGTCGTCGCCCACGGCAACAGCCTCCGCTCCATCGTCAAGTACCTCAAAGGCATCTCCGACGCCGACATCGCCGCCCTCAACATCCCCACCGCCGTTCCCTACGTCTTCGAGTTCGACGACGAAGGCAACTTCGTGAAGGATTATTACCTCGGCGACCAGGAGGCCATCAAGGCCAAGATGACGGCCGTCGCCAACCAGGGAAAGGCCAAGAAATAAGTCCGGCAGCCCCGCCGCGAGGTGAATGAGCCTCCTTTCTTTGCAAAGAAAAATAGTTTGCTTATTTTTGCGGCGCCAAACGGCTGGTTCCGTAGCTCAGCTGGATAGAGCAA
>CAMOVV010000267.1 GCA_946627685.1 uncultured Bacteroidales bacterium | reverse complement strand
AGGATGAATGGCCGAAGCACGTCAATGCCATCGGCCTGTGGGAGTATACGAAGGAGGTCGCCCCAGCGTTCAACTGCCGGCTGCACAGCCTCCTTTCTTTCGAACTGTTTCTCGCGGCCGGTCTGGATGCGCGGTATGTCACCTGTCTGCCGGAAGACGAGTACGACAGCGACTGCCACGTGGTCAATGAGGTCTGGCTGCCGGAACTCGGCAAGTGGGCGATGATCGATACCGACATGGATGGGAACTACGCTACCGGCCTGGACGGCACGCCGCTTTCCCTTAGGGAGATCCGGGAGCATTATATCGCGGGGGAGAAGATACAGTATCATCCGGAATTCAAGAAGGCCAGCACGAAGGTGAACCGATACTACGCCTATATGGCCAAGAACACGTATTGGTTCAACTGCTGGGAGACGCTTTCCTACTATCAGGAAGACGGGAAGGACAGAAAGCGCGAGATCGGCCGCGGTATCTATCTGGCCCCGTCAGGCTTCGAAGGATTCGATATTGAGGAAGGAGCCATCGTCACGACGGATGCCGACACTTTCTGGGCGGCACCAGTGAAGGCGGTCTTATAAATTCCAATTTATCAGCCTAACACCCAACCTTTGTCAGTTACCAAGGCCAGCTGAGCAGCACTCAGTTTGGCCTTGTTTCTTGCTCCGAAGGTGATCTTCTTGGAGACTCCCGTCCCAGTGAGGTCGGCAAGGGAATCGATGATACTCTGGAGGCTGGCCACTGTGAGCTTGGGGGCTCCGGTGAGCCATGTGTCCACCCGGAGAGTCCCGGTGAACTCCAGCACCTCCAGATTGGCGCATCCGGTGAAGGTGGAGTCCATCTGGGAGGTCAGGCCGGACACATTAAGAGCACTGTTGATACGCACCAGAGAGGAACAGTTGTGGAAGCACTCTCCAAGTGTGGTCGCTGCCGTTGTTATGAGGCCATCTATCTCCTGCAATGCGGTACAGCCATAGAAGGCATACACAAAGGTGGTCACGTTCTCGGTATAGAGCCGAGGCACATATTTCAGGGCTGTGCAGTCCTTACAGAACTTGTACATCGAGGTTTTCCCGAAAAAAAGACAGGTTTCCCCCATTTCTTATGTCTTTTTACCGGGACAATGAAATTAACCAGCAAGATTCTTATATTTGTAATTGACTAAACAGCCACAGGATATGAGAAGAATTGTTCAGCTGCTATTGCTTGCCGTCATTGCCGCAGCCTGCGGGAAGAAAGAGGCCGCCGTGGTGACCAAAGAATTGATTTTCCCCGAGGAGGCAGGAGCGCCGTGGTCTGACTGCCACGCTTCGACCCTGGCGTGGACACCGGAGGGCCTTGCCGCCGCATGGTTCGGAGGCGGCCCGGAGGGAAGCCCTAACGTAAAAATCTGGTTCTCAATGCTTCGCGACGGGCAGTGGACCAAGCCGCAGATGATTGCGGAAGGCCGGGACGGAGAAAAAACAGTGGCGTGCTGGAACCCTGTCCTCTGGCAGGCCCCGGGCGGAGCCCTCAGGCTGTACTACAAGGCCGGCCCGAGGGTGATAGGATGGTGGGGCGAGACAAAGGCCTCCACTGACGGAGGGCTCACATGGTCTCAGGCCGAGAGACTTCCGGAAGGTTTCATAGGCCCGGTGAAAAACAAGCCTTTCCTCTCTTCCAACGGCACCCTGGTGTGCCCTTCGAGCCTGGAATATCCCAATGAAGACTGGAAACTGCACTTCGAATTTTTCCCTCCCTCGGGAGAGCCTGAAGGCATCTCAAAGTCCGCCCAGCTTGAAGACCCCCAGGACCTGAGAGCCATCCAGCCCTCTATCCTGGACCACGGCAGGGGAAGGCTGCAGGCGCTTGCAAGAAGCCGTTTCGGAGGTCTCGTGACGGCCTGGTCAGAGGATAATGGCAAGACCTGGGGACCGGTTGAAAAAACCGGGGTGAACAACCCCAATTCCGGCATCGACGCTGTAACCCTCAGGGATGGACGCTTCCTCTTGGTTTACAATGACACCCCGGTCGGGGAAGGCCGCTGGACGGGTAGAAGAAGCCCTGTCAGCGTCGCCGTTTCAAAAGACGGAATCAGATGGGAGAAACTTATGGACCTCGACGCCCTTGCCGAAAATGAGGAAGGGGAACTTTCCTATCCCGCCGTCATCCAGGCTCCCGACGGCCTCGTACACATTTCCTACACTTTCAGCCGCCGCTCCATCCGCCACGTGGTCCTTAAGGTAGAATAAAACATAAACACCTATGAAACACTACCTTATCATCACCATGGCCGCCATCGCTTCCATCTTTTCCTCATGCGGTTCCCGAGGTTCCCTGACCGTGGCCGAAAAGGAACTGATATCCGCCTCCGACTCGCTGATGCACGTCCTTACCATAGCTGACGAAGGAGAAAACGCCATCCTGCGGAAGACGAGCAAGGGTTTCAGCAGAAAGGATATGAAGAGCGCGGAATTCAAATCGCTCATAGCCAAGATGAAATATACGGTTCAAGACCCTTCGCAGGACGGGGTCGGAATCGCGGCTCCCCAGGTGGGGCTGAACCGCAGGCTCATCGTCGTGTGCCGCCTCGACAAGCCCGGAGAGCCTTTCGAGGCCTATGCCAACGCCAGGATAGAACGTTTCTGGGGAGATACTCTCGTTGGGCGGGAAGGCTGCCTGTCAGTCCCCCACCGCAGAGGCAATGTGCCCAGGTATGAGTTCGTCACCGTTTCCTACACCGACCCAGAGACCCTGGAAAGCAGGAAGGACACCGTTTCCGGCTACACCGCCCGCATCTTCCAGCATGAAATCGACCATCTGGACGGAGTCCTCTACACCGACCGCACGGACGATATCTGGGAAACTGAAGAACCCTGAAACAGATTCCGGCCATGAACTGCAAGAAACTGATTAACAGGATTTT
>CAMOVV010000266.1 GCA_946627685.1 uncultured Bacteroidales bacterium | reverse complement strand
ACGTTGTGCTTCTCGGATTAGAGAGCCATTATAGACCGCAGCTTTAGCTTCGAGAGCGGAGAGCGTCGCGTCGCTAATTCCCCTTGCAGGACGATTGCAAATCCGCTTAAACGCCTCGTTGTCATTCGGATTGAGAACAAGCCGCATATATGCGATGGCATCCTTTACTTCCGCACGGTCGAAGAATGATAACCCGGAAAAGATGAGGTAGGGGATATGGCTTTTAATAAATACATCCTCGACAATTCGAGACTGGGCATTTGTCCGGTATAGAACGGCAAAATCCCTCCACCGGGCCCCGCCCTTTACTGCGGCCTGAATATACTCGGCGACAAACCTCGCCTCATCCCGGTCGTTATCCACTCCGATGACGTCAATCTGGGCTCCGTCGCCGCGGCTTGCATGACACGTCTTGGGAATACGGTCCTCGTTGTGCGCAATGAGCCTGTTGGCTGCGTCGACAATCTGATTCGTAGAACGATAGTTTGTCTCCAGACGGAAAAGCTTCAGAGATGGATAGTCATCCTGAAAACCTATTATATTCTCAATCCTCGCGCCCCTGAAGGCGTAGATAGACTGACTGTCGTCACCAACGACGGTGATGTTTCCATGCCCGCTGGCTAGCATCCGGATGATGCTATACTGGAGTGCATTGGTGTCCTGATACTCATCCACGAGGATATAGCGGCAGCGAAACGCCATATCGGCCATCACGTCCAGGTTTTCGACCAACAGGCGATGCATATTAACGAGGATGTCATCGAAATCCATCGCTCCGGCAGCAAAGCACTTTTTAACGTACAGGTCGTAAATTTCCGCAAGGCGGCCGCGCCCGTGTTTCTGGTCGCGCCTCATCCTTTCACCGTCATGGCGGTAATCGTCGGGCATGACAAGGCCGTTCTTTGCGAGAGATATAATCCCTCGAATGTCGTGCGGGCTGTATTTCTTGAACAATTCCTTGCGGAACCGTCGCTCGTCTTCGGTCATAGCCTTGATTTTCTCCTTGTTATTCCAGTCCGGACCGAAGATGACCTCTCCGACGCAGGCTTTAAGACAGCTCTCTGTATCACTTTCGTCGTAGATGGTAAAATCCTCCGGATATCCGAGCCTTTCATGGTAGACGCGGAGGTACTTGATGAAAACCGAATGAAAAGTCCCTATTGAAATTCCCTTCACAAGGTCGCCGACCATCTTCTTCACACGATAGCGCATTTCTCCGGCCGCCTTCTTGGTGAAGGTAAGGGCAAGAATGTCCTCGGCCGATTCGCCGCGCTGCAGAAGCAGCGCGATACGGGAGGTGAGAACACGCGTTTTCCCGGATCCGGCACCAGCTATGATGAGGACCGGACCGTCAGTCTGGAGTACTGCCTCGCGCTGAGCGGGGTCAAGGGAGGATATGATTTCGTCTTCTGTATGCATTTTTAATTCTCAGGTTATTTACAGCCCGGGCATTTTCGTCGCCCACACTGCTAGCAGGGGCGAGCGGAGATGTCGGGCAAGGAATCAACCTATTCTTAAACTCTCGCAGTTCTGTAATCATCCATAAACAGGTGCGCAAGGCGGTTGCCACTCACGATGTCAACGTTCCCGGCCATGAACACCGTATCCCTGGCGCCCTTCCCGGTCTTTCCGGTATGTATAAAATATCCTTCGCACCCAGCCTTCCTACAGACTTCAGAAAAAGCCTCAACGTGGCGCAGATTGATATACCTTGAATAGCGCTTACACTGCAGGAGATATTCTTTCCCGTCAAGGAAGACGCGCCCATCAACGCCACCGTCTCCGGAATATCGCTTATTCCTTTCAAAACCGTATCCCTTTGCGGCAAAGCCGAGAATAACCAGCTCTTCAAAGACATACGGGTCAATCTTGCGCAGATAACAAAGAATCTGTCCCTCGGAAAGGTTTTGCTCATTGATGCGTCGAAGCACCTTCTTTGCTTTTTTTATATACCGTTCGTGTCTTCTTTTGTAACTTAGAATGTACAGAACGCAGTATACCAATACAGCCCCGGCAATAACCCAGAGAACCTCATATTCCGACATGATAAGATATTGATGCATAAAGTCTATCTAAATTAGGGGTTCGACATGGAAATTATTCTCAGATAGCCTCGACAAGCAGCAACAGTTGCTGTTCGTCAAGATGCTCCGTAGTGTATCCGTTGCCTATATCAAAATTCTCAGCGGCGTCGTTGTCTCCACAACATATTATCCTTCTGACTGTCACGGGGATTTCTCCGAAAATGTCGTCAGCAAAAACGCACACCGGCTTGCTTAGACACAGGCAGCCGTCATGTGTTTTCACGGCATCAGCAATCATGCGAAGGAGCTCTATGCGCGGAGCCCGCCGCAGGGTTTTTCTTCGTGATGAACCGAAGTATTTATCAAGGCCGAACATACTCGTTATATTAATCATTTAACTGGCACTCGGGGTGGCGGTCAGGCCACCCCGAATGAATCATTCATGAACTACGCGGTCTTTCAGTTCGGCTTTCTTCCCGCTGTTCCAGCGGTCGGTAGTGCCGACGAGATAGCCGGTGATGCGCTGAAGGAGGTCGATATGCGTCCCGCCGCAACGGGGGCAGACGCTCAGTCCGCTCTGGCCGGTCTCATAGCCGCAATCCAGGCACCGGGTTCGGTTATGGTTGATGCTGCCGTATCCCATGTCGTATTTGTCCATGAGGTCAACGACACGCATGACCGCTTCGGGGTTATGCGTTGCATCGCCGTTCATTTCAACGTAGAAGATGTGTCCGCCCCTGGTCAGGTTGTGATAGGGCGCTTCGATCTTCGCCTTCTGCTCCGGAGTACAGTGGTAATAGACGGGGACGTGGTTGGAGTTCGTGTAGTAGTCCTTGTCCGTCACGCCGGTGATGGATCCGTATTTTTTCCGGTCCACCTTGGTGAA
>CAMOVV010000265.1 GCA_946627685.1 uncultured Bacteroidales bacterium | reverse complement strand
AGGGAAATCTTTCCGGCCTTGCCGACCGTGCCGCCGCCAGCGTGGCCGCCCTCGAAGGCATAGAAGACAAATATGTGAAAGTCAACGCTTTGCTTCCCGGCCTCCAGAAACGCAAGGACGACATGGAGCTGATACTCGCGCAATATGAAGAGCAACTGAAGGAAGTGATGGCCTCCCGGATCAAGGACATGGACAGCCGCGACCTCAGCGGATTCTCCGCCCAGCTCTATGATACCTACTATGAGATGGAATCCCTCAATGACGAACTCCTCAGCGCTTATTCCGATTTCGAGGACTGCGTCAGCGGAATGCCGGACGTGGAGAGCGCCCTGGACGAGGCCCAGGGCCTGGTGGACGATATGGAGGATATGCGCGAACTGGTGGACTCCTTTGACATGAGCTTCATCGAAGAGGTCCTTTCCGAGCTGGAAGGAGCCTACGAATATGCCAACTCTTGTGAAATCAAAACCTCCAGTCTCGAGGAGCGTCTGGATGCCCTGGACGGGTCTGTAGGCGAACTCTGGGTCAGGTCGGATGACTACATGAGCCTGTTGGAAGATATTTGGGATATCCTGGATGATAGAATTAATGAGATGGAATCCTGGTTAGGAGATATAGAGTAATGAAACACTTGAAATTCATAGCGTTTCTGGCCATGGGGTGGCTTGCGCTGGGCTGCAGTGGAGCCGCCGGGGAACTGGAACGCATAGACAGGGAAATCGCATCCCTGAAAGAAAGCGACGCCGCCCTCTACGAAGAACTGTCCGGGGAAATTGCCGCGCTGGAAGAGCGTCTTCTGGCCAAGCTTGACGAAACCAAAAAGCGGCTCGGGAATGATATTGACGCAGCCTTGCAGGATCTCTTCGACCTCATCGTCTATAAGATGGAGGAATCACAGGAATTTCTGGACGGGGAACTGTATGTCCGAAAGCAGCAGTGCGATGCCTCCATCATGGAAATCCGTTCCCGCGTGGACAGGGCCAAATCGAGACTCAGCGATGCCATGGACCAGACGGGCCGTTATCTAGAAGAGGCCATGAAGGCCGGGGATGCGGAGAATATGGAACGGATGAAAGCCCTCATGGGTTCCATCCGCACCCTGGAGGAAAAATCCGATTGGGTGGACCACAATGTTATGACCTGGAAAAGCCGCCTGGATAAAATCCAAGGCCCCGGGCTCTACGGGGCGATGGATGCCCTGGACGCAACCGTCAAGGAACTCTCTGAATTCAACCTGCAGAGCCAGGTGGATTTCATGGAGCAGCGGATTCGGGAATTTTCAGCCCTGAAGATGGACGAACTTTCCGGCGAGGAGATGCTTTCCCTCAAGGCAATGATTCAGCAGATGGAGGAATGGGTCTTCGATGCCGATGCACTGGCTTCCGAAAGCGAGTCGGCTGTGGATGATATGACCTCCAGCCTCGCGGACTGGCAGAGCACCGCCGACGAACTGTATGACCTGCTGGATTCCGGAGCCAGTGAAGTACTTGACGACTTCGACGCCATCTGCGTGGACCTTGAAGTGGCGGCCGACAATGCAGACGAACTCGCTGACATGATTGACGGAGCACTGGATGATGTCAATGCCCTCGTCGTCGAGATAGACGCCATTTACGATTCCACCATTGACTTCGTTGACGAGGTGGACACCATCGAGGGCCTGGTGCAAAGCGAGATCGATGATGTAACTGGAATGATGGATGGTGTATATCTTTTCTACAGCGAAATTATAGACGCCGGCAACGCATGGATTGACCGCCACTCGTGGCTGTTCGAATAGGTGTTGACTGGCGTGCGAAATGCATAAACAGCGGCAAATGCCTAATAACCAGTAGTTTAAGACAAATTTGACATATCCTATGAAAAAAATCGCCTTCCTGGTCACGATGCTTCTTCTTGTGCTGACGGCCTGCAAAAAAGAACCGAATAAGACGCCCGGCGAAGAGCCGAAAGCCATCGCTGTCACCGGAATTTCGCTAAGTCCCACCACGGTTACGATCGGGCCCGGAGGGTCACAGACCCTGTCGGTCACGCTGACGCCTGCCGACGCCAGCAATCAGGGGGTTATCTGGAGTACGGACAACCCTGCCGTCGCCACCGTGTCCGGCGGAACGGTGCAAGCAGTCGGCCTCGGGTCGGCCACCATCACGGCCACGACCGACGACGGAGGCTTCACGGCCACCTGCACGGTGACGGTCGGCACCATTCCGGTCACGGCTGTCAGTTTATCGCAGACAAACCTTCTGCTCAATATCGGCGAGACTGTCGTCCTGACGGCAACGATTACACCCGCGGACGCCACCGACAAAAGCCTTACCTGGGTAGCCATGCCCAATGATGTCGTCACGCTTGCAGACGAAAGCGACGGTTTTTCACGTCAATTCAAAGCCGTCGGCGAAGGCAATGCCGTCATTACCGTTTACGCCCTGGGCGGCAAAGGGGTGGTCAAGGGAGAATGCAACGTCAGCGTGAAGAAAGTCATACCGGCGGGAGCCGTCGATCTGGGTCTTGGTGTCTATTGGGCGGAATGCAACCTGGGTGCCTCCTCTCCGGAAGGTTGTGGTGATTATTACGCCTGGGGCGAGGTCACGCCGAAAGAGGATTACAGCTGGGCAACCTATCAATGGAGCAACGGCGCTTTGAATAAGCTGACGAAATATTGTCCGACAGACAAGGCCGCGTATTGGGACGGCGCAGGCACTCCGGACGGGAAGAAAGTCCTTTACCCGGAGGACGATGCAGCCCACGTCCAACTCGGCGGTAATTGGCGTATGCCTACCTTTGAAGAGTGGCAGGCACTCGCAAAATGCGAATATGAATGGACGACGCAGAACGGCGTGAAAGGCATGCGCGTCACCGGCAAGAACGGCAACAGCATCTTCCTGCCTGCGTCAGGATTCCGGAAAAATACCGATAGCGCAGGCGGAG
>CAMOVV010000264.1 GCA_946627685.1 uncultured Bacteroidales bacterium | reverse complement strand
GTCTTGGAGAATACGTCGTCCAGAATGAACGAAGCGTAGCCAAGGTCAAGCTGCAGCAGCTTCGCCGTTACTCCGAGTTCGTGCTTAGCAGGCGAATACAGACCCTTCACGTCGATGTTGCTTATTGCCTGGAGACGGTTGGCAAGGGAGAATTCGAATCCCTGTGCGGCATCGTCCCAGTGGCTTTCCAGATTGAGCGTTCCGGCTTTCCTGCCGGAGACGTATGTGGAATCGCAGGTAATCGAGGCTATAAGGCCTGGAGTGGGGGAGGCCGGCGAAATGACCATGGCCTGACCGCTTGCGCGCCCTGCGAGCGAAGGGCTGCTGCCCGTAACGCTGTCAAGCATCGACATGTCAAACTTCCGGAGACTCAGCTTCAGCGTATCCTTCTTTTCTGCGGAGAAACCGCCATGGACGAGGATGGATTCGTCATCATGCCTTGCCTGGAGGTTGTTTATCTTGAAGTCTCCGCCCTTTATGACTATGTCTCCGGAGCTCAGGCCCCAGCCTTCGCCGCCGTAGTAGATATTGGAAGGAAGTGCCCTTGCAACCATCTTGAGACCGTCCCTTTCGCGCTGTATGTCTCCTGAGAGGTATACCTGCGCTTTGGTATCGTCGTCATTGGCAAAGGAATAACCTATGCCCAGATGGTTGTCCTTGGCGAAGAGGGTGAGGTTGTTGTCCTTGAGTTCGGCCCCGGAGAGGAAGAGCGCAGAGCTCTTGATCCTTGCCTGGATGCTCTCGGAGGCGTTGTCCAGGATTACGTTCAGGCCCTTGAGGTACCTTCCGTTGTACATGAGCCTTGAGGAGCTTGCGCCGCCCTTCAGCTGCCCGTCCCTGCCGATTTTCAGGTTCAGCGAGGTGCCGTCGGCAACGTAGACACCGGGAGCGAAGAAGTCCAGGATGTCCTGGGCCTTGTGGATGATAAGGCTCACGTCGTAGGAAGCTCCGCTCCACGGTGCGGACTTGCTGTCTGCAAGGGCGGGAAGGTTCCTGTCGATGACAAGGCTCTTGATGTCGTTTGCGAAGGACAGGATGGATTCATCGCCAACGAAACTGCCCTCCATGAAATCGGACCTGAGCTGGATACGGTTCACATTGTCGTTTGAATGCGAATTGATGGACACAGTGCCGATATCGTGGAACCCGGAAGGACTTTCCAGCGTGAAATCATTGACCTGCACGTAGCCAAGCAGTTCACCCTTGTCTGTCCGCACGAAGTCCGAGTGGGCGAGGAGGGTGAGCCTTGACTTAGGCCTTGCATCGAGATGGAGGGCGTGGAGGTCGGCATAGGCAAGGTTTGCGTAGAAACGGTAGGTGGCGTTCCTTGTCCTTGGAGACAGGTTGAAGATACCCTGGAACCAGAAGTCCAGGTTGGGGTCTCCGGAGACGATGCGTCCGTCAAAAGCCTGCTCCGTGTATTTTCCGGCCACCTTTATGTCTGAATAGTCGTAGTTCAGGGCGCTCAGGCGGGAGACATTCAGGGAGAGGGTGTCAAGGGTGATGCCTTCATCGGCAAGGGTGGCGTCCACGAGGCTTTCCATCGTAAGGGGGCCCAGTTCCTCGATTCCGAGGAATTCCCCAAGGTCGAAATCCTTGGTGTCGATTTTCCCGCCTATCATGAAGGGGCGCTTGGCGTCTACGGTGTTCCTGAGGGTTACATCGGCATCCAGCCTTCCCATCTTCGAGGTGGCTTTTCCTTTCACTGCAAGGCGGTTGAGGGGGCCTTTGAGCTTTCCGGAGAAGTTCAGCCTCTGCCCTTTGGCTATGCCGGAAAGGTCCAGGCGGGTGTCCGGGGCAAGGCCTTCGACCAGCTTCTCAACGCCCTTAAGCGTGAACCCTAGGTTCTTCACGTCCAGGTTGAAGAGGCTCTTTTCAATCTCCTCCACGTCCATGATGCTGCCCTTCAGGTTTGCCGATACCCCGCTGCCGAGCTCCTCGAAGGCGAGATTCTCCAGCGAGAAATCGTTCACATAGCCCCTGACCTTGCCTTCCACATTGGCCTTGAAGTTCATCCTGTCGATATCGGGGCCGAAATGAGCCGCCGAAGCCAGTGAAAGGACACTGCCTTTGCGGATATCGGCCGAAATCCGTATCTTTTCCGTGAAATCTTCGTAGTCTTCAATGGCGCCGTCCAGCTGGAAGCGGTCCATGAAAAGGCCGCTGTCCGTGTCCTTGAGGTGGAAATCGTCGATGCGAACGCGCTGCCTGCCCACTTTCACCTTTCCGGAAGCCTGCTCAAGGGTGAAGCCGGTGTCGGTTTCGTGAATGCGCAGGCTGTCCACGGTGCCGCTGATATAACTGTCCTTGACCCTTATGTGACGGGCCTTGAGGCGGTCTATCACCGCGTGGAGCCTGTTGAAATTGATTACTCCGGGGTAGTCACCCCATCCTTCGGCCAGTCTTTCGGCCTCGCCCGGGGGACTGAGCATGGTGAAGCGGAAATTCTCGATGTCCAGGTCTCCTGCGCTCAGGACGTCGCCCCAGCCGGAATTGTCATCTTCGGCAGGATTGAGCCCCAGGGCCCTCATGAAATTCATCCTGCTGCCGGTTTCGGAGGTGGAGTCTTCCTCGAATGCCAGGGTGAAAGCGGCGTCCTTGAGACGTGCATGCGAAATGTTTATTCCGCCGCCGCCCAGCAGCTCCTTCAGGGAGAACTTGGTGCTCAGAAGGCCGATGGTGGCAATCGTGTCGGCACCCTCCACCCTGGGAGCTTTGTCCTTCACAATCACGTCCTTAAGTATGATGGCCTCCGGAATCTGGATGGCGAGGTCGGAGTAGGAGATATCGGCCTGGGTCCTGCTGCGGAAGGCCTCCACGACCTTCCTGCCGATTGAAGCCTGCACCCGGGGAGACTGAATGGCAATGCCCCCTGCCAGTAGTAGCAGTAACGCCACAAGGAGCACGATGCCTCCGACCTTGAGTATTT
>CAMOVV010000263.1 GCA_946627685.1 uncultured Bacteroidales bacterium | reverse complement strand
CAGAGGTCGCTGTCTGGGTGGTATTCCCGTTATAGTATCCCATCCAGTCGACGGCGTAGGTCCCGATGGCGGGGAAGGAAGGCGACGTCTCCCTGTCATAATGGAGGGTCCAGACTCCGGTTCCGGGAATGGAAACACTTTCAAGGAAGGTGACCCCGGTTCCGGATGAAGGGTATGCGCTCCCTGCCGAGGTTCCGCTGAGATGGTGGGTAAGAGAGGCCGTGCGGATGGTTCCGTGGCTGCCCTGGAGCGAAAGGACGGAGATGCCCGTCAGGCGTTTCGGGAGGTTCGGCGCTCCTGCCTCAGGACGCCGGGAAGAGTAGGAAAAACTGATTTCACAACGTCCTGTGACGGTAATCCGGGTGAGGAGTTTTTCCCAGACTTCGCTGACGGTCGGCACAGTCTGCATGTAGTCCCTGTCCTCTGTCATATCCTCCCCTTCGGCTCCGCTCCCTCGCTTGTAGAGACGGTTCATCTCGTCTGTGTAGGTCGGGCTGTAGGTGAGGCGGGTATCCGTTTCTCCATAGGTAAAGGTGACAGTCCTACCGTCCGGCGCTTCGATGCCTGTGAGACGCCAGCAGCTGCAGAGCCTTACGTTCTCGGTCGTTCCTGCGGTGTTGTAGGATTCCGACCACTCTCGCCCTTCCGGACCGAAGGTATAGATGGTATGGTCCTCCGTTGTAATGGAAAAACTGTAGAACCCCTCCCGCGTGAGGGTCGCCTCGACGGAGTAATTCAGCGGCGTATCGTCGGTTGCGTAGACCTTGACCTCTCCTCCGGGGAGAAGGAGGAAAACACCGGAGCGTCCCATAAAGGAAAACCGGAAGAGATCCGGCGTGCGCTCGAAGGACGGTCCCCGCGTCGTCGTCTGACCGGAGACGGGGTCGGCGTTGTTCCATGTCCAGACCGGAAGGTAATCCGTTCCGGGTTTCCCCATGAAGACGAAGTCCTCAAAATACCGCCGTGATATATCGCAGTGGATTCCAGCGGAGACGCGGGAGTGGACATAGGTCGTGTCATAGACGGACGCCCATCCATAAACGTCTGGGACATATGTCGTTGCGTCGACATTCCCCTCGAACTTGTCGTCAAAGCGGTACATGTCCGTGCTTGTCCAGCCCTCCTCGTCGGCGATTCCACGGATTTCGCGGGTGATCGCCCCGCCGGCATTGAGGGCCCAACCGAGCCCTACGGGACCGGACTGGACATTGGGACGATATCCGCCTCCGGTGGAATAGCCGAGAGATACAGGAATGGTAAACATGTTGTCCGAATAGGTGTAAATGGGGATCTCGAAGCCGAAGAGTCCCTGGTTCAGGTCGAGGTCGAACGCTGAACCGTAACGTACCATTGCCGCTGCATCCGGGGATGCAGGATTCAGGACGCCGGATGAGGCAATCTCATGGATCGCCTGTGAGGTCCCCTCCTGGGCATGGAGGGGTGTGGCAGCGGCCCCCAGTAGGAGCGATAGCGATGCGGCTGCCGCGCAAAGAAGATGTAATTTTCTCATAATGAATGGAAAATAATCGTTAAACAAGGTTGTTTTTAGCGCAGCTTCTTGCTTTTGTGGCAGCCGCAAAGTATCTTTGCAGGCAATGGAAGGAACTGATTGACCGTAAGGTCACGTTTGGCGACGTATTGTTCTTACCATTACGACAGGGACGGGAGCCGCGCGCTTTCCGTCTCTTTTCGCTTACCGGGTGGTGGTATGCACTAGGTCATCGGGCTTTTCTTTTTTGGTTTCACGGGGCAAAGATAATACGCGCTTGTGCCAAAGTACTACACATTGAGAAAAATTTCAAAAAAAATTTTTCTCCCCTCTCTCCCTTCTCACAAATAAGAAGTCGAGAGTGGCCCCAAAAGTGTGTCCGAAAAGATATTTCAAGATTGATGTCCGCGACGGATTCTCTGCACCCGGGAGCAGAAGGCCGCACAGGGGGATCAACAGTGAGCGTTAAGATCAGAAATCGATATTGAAGAGGAGGGCGGCGGAGACGTGATTTTCTCCGGTCGCGTCGAATAGGGATCCGCCCTTGTAATCGACCGTGATGCCGACGGATGTATCGAAGGGAATCCACGCAAGGCCTCCGAGTTCTGCCGTCAGGTCTGTCCCTGCTGCGTAGAGATTCCCGGCAGCGGAAAAAGCATAATCAACGTGCGGAATCAGCAGGAAGTTCTTGATATAGAGCACAGGTGCGAGCGCGGAGATATCTCCGAAAGAAAACGGAATCGCATAGTCCGCCGTGAATTTGACCTGCACTGGAGCGTGTTTGGAAAGCTGGAGCCCCGCAGCGGTCTCGAAGCCGCGCGGAGCGATTGAGGCAATCGTATGGTTGATCCGTCCGTTATCCGAGAGGGACCGCTCTAGGATAGCGGTCAATTTGAGGCCTTGTTCTCTGCGAAGGCCCGGCAGATAACCGTAAACATAGCCATACCCCGTCGGAGAGAAGACATCACCGAGTCCGGGTCGGAAGACGACTCCGGTCTCTGCTCCGATTCCAAGCCTCGGATAGACGCAAGCCTCCGGCGTCGGCAGCATCCGATAGCCCCGGACAGACGTCCGGATTGTATGGGAGAAGAAAGACGCTCCGGGTTCAATTCCGACAAAACGCCGCCGCCCGGGAAGGTTCGAGAACGCCCTGGAAACAGAGAAAAGCGTCTCGCCGGAATTGTAGCAGTCATTGCTGCCGGTCCATCGGACCTGAGGGATAATTCCTTGAAGGATACCGCCTTTGTTGAAAACGAGAGGCACATACGCAAGGAGGGAGACGCCGGCCTGCATCTGGTTTCCGACACGACCGGTCAGAACCCGTTCCTCTCCGGGAACGTCCCGGCGGATACCATAACGGAGCGCATTCCGGTCATTGACATCAAAAGAGAATTCGAATACGGGATAGAGTCCGGTATGCGTCATTTTCCCATGGAAAGAGTGGCGCCAGGATTCAG
>CAMOVV010000262.1 GCA_946627685.1 uncultured Bacteroidales bacterium | reverse complement strand
CATATCCCGAGCAGGGGTCCCAGGTGACCATGATTTCGGTGTCTGGGCTCAGCTGGACCATCCCCTGGGGGACGGACGCTCCGGGGAAGGTGCTTCCGCTAAGGGCTCCGGTCTCGTCGGTCTGGGTCCCGATGAAGGGATTGACGTATCTGGTATAGTCACCGGCGCGCAGCGAAAGGCCGGCGAGCAATACTGTTGCAGCAAGGAAAAGGCGTTTCATCAGTTGATTATGGTTTAATGGAACTTCGGAATTCAAACTTTATACGGAGGGACTTCCCCTTCATCTATAAGGTTCCTCAGGATTTCCTTCCAGGACGGGCCGGAGCCGGGAAGGTCGAAGGCCGACTTGATGTCGGAAAGGGTGTAATCACCTGACTTGTCAACGTTTATATACTTCTTCAGGGCTTCCCTCAAAAGTTCTGCGGACCTGGCGTCATGCTTTTTCCCGCGGCAGATGTCGCAGCAGCCGCAGTCCCGTCCGTCCTCCTGCCCGAAATACCTGAGAAGGAAACGCGAGCGGCATTCATCCGTTTCAGAGGCATATTCGGTGACGGCCAGGGTCCTTTCCCTGTAGCTCTCCAGAAGCATCTCGTATTTCTGCGGCTGGAGGGCGACGTTCCCGGGTCTCAGGCGGGCATGATGGAGGAAGATGACGTCGGAATGGTCGGCAGGAATGTATTTTATGACGTGCTCCAGGGAGGTGCGGTAGAGAAGCTGCCTAAGGGCCGGGACGCCCATCCCCATCCGTCCCGCAATGTACTCCTCGTCAATCATCACGTTGGAGAAGAAAATTCCGGTGTAGGTGCGCATGAGGACTTCGAGGAGGGCGACCATCTCCTTTTCAGGGAAATCGATGTCGTAGAGGGCCGTGCGGTCAACAAGAATCCGCACGCGGGTTTCGATGTCCGCGTCTTCGGAAAAGGAGAGGTGGTCGGTGCGCTCGAGGTACTTGAGGGCGCTGCGGACGGCGGAGCGGGGAAGGGAATATCTCGCGCAGAAGTCTTCGAGGTTGAATTTCAGCTGTCTCCCGGTTCCCGTATCGTAGGGAATCTGGTAAAAGACGTGAAGCTTCTCATAGACGTCCTCTATGAAATCGAGGCCGGGGAAGGCCGTTTTCTCAATCTGGCGGATGCGGGTGAGGTCGGATGAGTTCCAAAGCAGGACGGCATAGGACTTCTCCCCGTCCCTTCCCGCCCTTCCCGCTTCCTGGAAATAGGCCTCCGGGCTGTCCGGAAGGTCCATGTGGACGACAAACCTCACGTCCGGCTTGTCGATTCCCATGCCGAAGGCGTTGGTGCAGACCATCACCCTCACCTCTCCCCGTTTCCACGCGCCCTGCCTTTCGGCCCTTTCAAGGGAGCCAAGGCCGGCGTGATAGAAGGAGCAGCTCACGCCTTCCGAACGGAGGAAGGCCGCCGTCTCCTCGCACCCGGCGCGGTTTCTCATATACACTATGCCGGAGCCCGAAATCCCCTTGCACACCCCCAGGAGCTGCCCCTTTTTATCCTCGAGCTTCCTCACGACATAGCTGAGGTTGGGCCTTTCGAAACCCGTTTTGAGAACGAGCCTTTCCTTGAAGCGGAGCTTTTCCATTATATCCTCGGCCACCCGCGGGACAGCCGTCGCGGTGAGGGCCATTACAGGGGCATCGACGATTTCCCGCAGCTCCCCTATCCTCAGGTAGTCCGGCCTGAAATCATACCCCCATTGGGAGATGCAATGGGCCTCGTCCACCACTATGAAACCGATATGAAGGACTTCGATATAGGATTTGAAAAGGGCTGTCCCCAACCTTTCAGGGCTGACATACAGAAACTTGCAGTCCCCCCAGGCGGCATTGTTCAGGGCCAGGTCCACCTCCCTCCTTCCCATCCCGGCATGGACCGCGATAGCCTTCACCCCCCTGTCGGCGAGGTTCTGCACCTGATCCTTCATAAGGGCGATAAGCGGAGTGACTACAAGGGTCAGCCCCTCCATCATCAGCCCCGGCACCTGGAAACACACCGACTTACCGCCGCCCGTAGGAAGCATCGCGAGGACATCCTTCCCTTCAAGGGCGGCCCCGATGATCTCCTCCTGCATGGGACGGAAAGAGTCATAACCCCACCATTTCTTCAACACTTCTGCCGGTTTCATAGACTAAAACAATTTATATCAATAGATTGGGAAGAGCTGGCAAATTTTTTGCAGTTTTCCTCCAGGACAAATTTACTAAATAAAAGGATATTGGTTTGCCATAGAAGAAATTTTAAGTAAATTTGCGGGCGCAAAAAAGATATATAGTATAAACTCTTTTAATATTTGTAAATCATGCCGACAATAGATCTTAGAAAGTACGGGATCAAGAAAGTGACTGAAGTCCTTTACAATCCTACCTACGAGGTTCTTTACAACGAGGAGACCAAGCCCGGTCTCGAAGGCTTTGACAAAGGCCAGGTTACCGAGCTCGGAGCCATCAACGTCATGACCGGCGTCTATACCGGACGCTCCCCCAAAGACAAGTACATCGTCTATGACAAGACCACGAAGGAAGGCGCCAAGGGCGAAGTCTGGTGGACCACCGACGAGTATCCCAACGACAACCACAAGATGTCCGTTTCGACCTGGAAGACCGTGAAGAAACTCGCCCAGGACCAGCTCTCCGGCAAGAGGCTTTTCGTCGTCGACGGCTTCTGCGGCACCCACAAGGACACCCGCATGAAGGTCCGCTTCATCATGGAGGTCGCCTGGCAGGCCCACTTCGTCACGAACATGTTCATCCGTCCGAAGAACCAGAAGGAATTCGACCAGGAGCCTGACTTCGTCGTCTATTGCGCCGCCAAGGCGAAGGTGGACAACTATCAGGAGCTCGGCCTCCGCAGCGAGACCTGCGTCGCCTTCAACGTCACTTCCCGCGAGCAGGTGATCCTGAACACCTGGTACGGCGGCGAGATGAAGAAGGGTATGTTCT
>CAMOVV010000261.1 GCA_946627685.1 uncultured Bacteroidales bacterium | reverse complement strand
CCTTTTTCTTTACCGTGTTGGTGAATCCGGAAGCATTGGACGAGTCGCGTCTATATACACAAGTCACATCGGACATTGCATAGACATCCCCCAGGCTGAGGCCAATCAAGGCGAGGACCTGGTCGGAGCCATACGTTTTGATGGGACCTCCCACTTTTGTCAATCCCACCTCTTTCCTATAGAGGAGGCTTGCAGTGGGGAAAAGCCAATGACCGATGAGCTCTTCCGGTTTGATTATATGGCTCTTGTGTACGTTGTTGAAGAAGTATGGCGGCTGTTCCCCGTTTTCCCAGAGCACGATTCCGTTCGTACCACAGAAACTGCAGCCGGGATGCTCTTCCAGATAATCGACCTGTTTCTGCAACTTATGGGAATCAATCCAGTAGTCATCCCCCTCGCAGACCGCGACATATTTCACATCCTTCCACTCCATAAGGTACGGCCACTTGGGAATGTTATTCTTGTAATGATTGTATTTCAACAGGAAGACCGCGAAATAGCAGTTCTTGTTAAGACGATGATGGGCGTACAGCAGACGGTAAGCATCCGTCTCTTCCACTTTTGCCGTGGTCTCATCTTCAAGGTCGAAGTTCTGCCTGACGAACCTCTCTATAATCTCCTGTCCGCCATCATCGCTCGCATCATCTAATATATTGCATACGAACGGGAAGGATGTTTCTTGCAGGCAAAAACCCCTCAAGGCGTCTTCTATGCACGAAGCATGATTATAAACCAGACACCTGACTCTTACCAGAAAATCTATCATATTTTCTTCTTTATCTTTTTGATGAAGTCCAGCGCTATCCCCTTCACCTCAACATACTCCGGCAAACGGATGGATTCGCACAGAAGCAACATGACCCCGGCCCCGACGACAATCTGGACAGGAAGGACAATCCAGTACGAAAGCGGCAGGTATTTGAGGAAATATACGGACACGGCTATTACCGCACCTACCACATAACTGGGAGCGACGTCCTTCAGCTGCATCCAGGAAGTATATCCAAGGGCTTTTCCCGTGTAGAAACTGTTCAGGAAGAACGAGATGATGCTGGTGATGATACTCGCGACAAGCATCCAGTAGATTCCCACGAAGGCGCCCACGAACAGCGGTCCGAGGAGGATGGTCTTCTTGATAATCTCAAGATACAGGAAGATATCCGTCCTTTCAAGCACCTGGAGCATATTGAGATTGATTGCCTGAAGCGGATACATCGACCGGTATATGCAGATAAGGGGAAGGTAGGTGGCGGCGATATGCCACTTGGGGCCTATCAGGCAGTATATCAACGGGTCGGCCACCGCGCCCATGGAAAACATGCACACTACCGTAACGAACATCGTCGTCTTTATGACCCTGCGATATGCCTCAACCATGCGTTTGGGATCATCCTGCACCTGGGCGAGGACAGGGTATGTAACCCTTTGGATAATGGCCGTAAAATTGGTGGAGAACAGCTTGACGTATTCTCCGGCCTTGGTGTATTGACCGAGAATGGCGGGAGAATAAAACTTCGAGACGACAACCTTTTTGAGTTCCGCCCAGATATTGTTCAGCAAACCGCTGACCAACAGTTTCCAACCGAAGCCCCACATATACTTCAGGCTCGCAAGGCTGAACTTCCATCCCGGCCGCCACTTGTTGAATATCCACAGGCATACCGCATAAATGAACTGACGGGACAGTTGCTGGCCGACGAGGCTCCATACTCCCATGCCGTACAACGCCATTCCGATTCCGACCAGTCCGCTTGAGACGGCGGAAATAAACGAGGCCTTCGTCTTGGTCTTGAAATCTATCCGCCGCGTCAGAACGGTGTTTTGGACAATGAACAATGCCTGGAGAATGAGCAGGACTCCCATCACCCGCACCAGGGCAAGAAGTTGCGGACGGCCGAAGAACTTCGCAATCAACGGGGCTCCGGCGAACAGCAAAAGGTACATGGCCACGCTGACGGCCAGATTGAAAAGAAACAGTGTATCGTAATCCTCGCCCGACACCTTTTGCTTGCGGATAAGGGCATTGCTGAAGCCGCTGTCCACCACACCGAGCATCACCGTGGTAAAAATGGTGACGATTCCTATCAATCCATATTCTTCGGGAGAGAGCAGCCGCGCCAGGACAAGACCGACCACGAAAGTCACGCCATGTCCGAGAAAAGCATCGGCCGCACTCCAGAAAGTGCCTTTTACTGTTTTATCTTTCAGGCTTTCTGCCATTATCAAATGGAAATAATCTAATATCTAACTATTAAGACTATGCTGACAATGAATCTACCACATAATCGGGAGGGTTTGTATAATCCCGTATTCTGTAGCAAACTGCAGAACGAAGTAATTCAAGTCTTTAGGCTTGGAGCCAACCGTAATACTCCCCTTCTCGATTTCTTCCTTGGCAACTAAATGGGTGCTTTCCTCCAAACTCGAACTCGGTCTTTTCCCCCCGATGTTGCAAAATCTGAACAAATACGGACTAGAATTCTTGCTTGAAATATCCACGACACCCGTTCCCTTCTTCACTTTATATGAATAATCAACCACTATCCATTCTGCACTCTCGCTTCTCTCTCCGTCTAACGAAATCAAACATGCCTTATACTTTCCATACGGCAAATCCTTAAGGCAAATGTCTTCCTGGTCCCCGGAACCTGACACATCCACAACCTTGTAGAGTTCGTCATCGCGAAAAACTTCCATTCTCCCAGCCTTTTGAAAAAGGTTTACGACAACATCTTCGCCTGCAAGGTAGTTGGAGCGATTGCCCTTATTAACGCACAAAAACTGATTAAGATTGAGCGGGGTCGCCGATTCACCTATAACGGCGACCACATCCGTCATAGGCTGGTAGGTATTGTTATTTCCAAGATTCAAATACCGGAACAATTTGGTATATAGATAACCTTTTTGCGTCCTGAAAGCTTTTTTTGAGTAATACTTCCGTTCGCAACCGTACTG
>CAMOVV010000260.1 GCA_946627685.1 uncultured Bacteroidales bacterium | reverse complement strand
GTCACCATCCCCTTCATAGACCCCATCCTTTATTTCTTCGGGGCCAGCGAGAACCCCCTCCCCTTCGCCAGGGATTACATCATAATCATCCTTCTCGGCAACGTCTTCACCCACCTTTATTTCGGCCTGAACAGCATGATAAGGGCCGCCGGCAACCCGAGGCTTTCGATGAACCTCACCATCTTCACGGTCGTGAGCAACGCCGTCCTCGACCCCCTCTTCATCTACGGCCTGGGGATGGGCATAAGGGGAGCCGCAATCGCCACGGTGCTCTGCCAGCTTCTGGCCCTGGCCTGGACCTGGAAGTATTTCATGAACAGGGATAACTTCCTCCACTTCCCCAAAGGGATTTTCGGCCTGGACTGGAGGGTCGCGAAAGATTCCCTTTCCATCGGAATGGGGCCCTTCCTGATGAATTCTGCGGCCTGCATCGTGGCCCTTTTCATCAACCAGCAGCTCCGCAAATACGGAGGCGACCTCTCCCTCGGAGCCTACGGAATAGCCAACAGAATCACCTTCTTCTTCCTTATGATAGTGGTGGGCCTGAACCACGGAATGCAGCCCATCGCGGGCTACAACTACGGGGCGAGGCTCTACTCCAGAGTCCGCCAGGTCTATTTTCTGACCGCTGCCTGGGCCACCCTCGTGACGACGGCGGGCTTCATAATCTCTGAGGTCTTCCCCGGCCCGGCGACCGCCCTATTCACCTCCGACCCCACCCTCAAGGAACTGGCCTCCAACTGTTTGAGAAAGATGAACGTGGTCTTTTTCATCGTCGGTTTCCAGATGGTCTCCACCAACTTCTTCCAAAGCCTGGGCATGGTCGGAAGGTCCATCCTCCTGTCCCTGTCACGCCAGCTCCTCTTCCTTGTCCCCCTGGTCTGGATACTGCCCAGGACCTTCGGCATCGACGGAGTGTGGTACAGTTTCCCCGTGTCCGACCTCATGGCCGCGACCCTCACCACCATACTGCTGATTCCGCTTCTGCGGAAATTCAGGCTCTTGAAAGACGGGGACAGCCCCGGAACGCTCGAAGCAACAACAAAAGAATAACGATAAATGGAAAAAAAGACTCTCATAGTGATAGGACGTCAGTTCGGCAGCGGGGGCAAACTCGTGGCCGAAGCCATAGGACGCAAACTGGGCATTCCTGTCTATGACAAGGAGCTCATTTCCAAGGCCGCGGAGGATAGCGGCTTCAGCAAGGAGATTTTCACCAAAAGCGATGAGAAAAGGAACTTTTTCTCCATTTTCTCCCTGTCGTCCCTGCTCTCTTCCGGACGTTTCGGGCCCGGAGGGGACAACTATGTGGGAGACAACGAGATATTCAAGATTCAGAGCAAGGTCATCACCGATATAGCCGAGGCGGGAAGCGCCGTGTTCGTGGGCCGCTGCGCCGACTATCTGCTGAGGGACAAGGGCAGGCTGAGCGTCTTTGTCACCGCGCCCGAGCAGGACTGCGTGGCAAGGGTGATGGAAAGGACGGGGCTCTCCAAAGGGGAAGCCGCCGAGCTCATAAAGAAGAAGAACCGCTCGAGGGAAGCGTACTACAATTTCTTCTCCTTCGGAGACTGGGGCGTCGCAGCCAATTATGATCTCTGCATCGACAGCTCCATTTTAGGCATAGAAGGGACGGCCGATGCCATCATCCGCTTCGGCAAGGAGGGAGGAAAGATATGAAAACGAGCATGAAAGCCGCAATCGGGGCGGCGGCCGCAATCGCAGCGGTGGCTGTGGCCGCAATCGCCGCAAGAAGGCCGGAAGAAAAGGCCCCCGAGTGGGTCTTTCTCAACGACACGCTCACAAACGAGATGTCCGACACCTCTTCCCTCGCGAAGATGGACAGGTCGGTGGAATACTACATGCAGGAGTGGAACATCCGCGGCGCCTCCCTTGCCATAATGAGGAACGATTCCCTCGTGTACGCGAAGGGTTACGGCTGGGCGGACGAGGAGAAAGGGGTGAGGATGGAGCCCCGCATCCTGATGAGGCTGGCCTCGGTGTCCAAGCTCATCACCGCGGCGGGGATAATGAAACTGAAAGAGGAAGGGAAACTCACGCTGGACGACAAGGTTTTCGGCCCGGAGGGCATCCTTTCCGACTCAACCTACACCGCGGCCATCACCGACCCTCTCCACTACGACATCACCGTAGGCCATCTCCTGAGACATCAGGGAGGATTTACCGCCAGGTACGGAGACCCGATGTTCACCACCAAGACCGTGATGCAGATGAACTCCCTCAGCTCTCCTCCCGACAGCAAGACCCTCATCCGCTGCGTCCTAAAGCGCAAGCTGGCCTTCACCCCGGGAAGCTCCCAGAACTACTCCAACTTCGGCTATCTCCTTCTCTCCCAAATCATTGAGACGGTAACAGGCCTCCCCTACGAAGACTATATCAAAGAAAACATCCTGATTCCGGCCGGCTGCCGGGACTTCCATATCGCCGGCATCTACTACAAAGACAAACTGCCCGACGAAACAAGGTATTACGTCCAGTCTAACGACCCTCCCGTGGAAGAATACAACGGCAGCGGCAAGATGGTGACCCGCTGCTACGGAGGCAACGATATCACCGGCCTCTCGGGAGCCGGGGCCTGGATGGGGTCTGTGCCGGAACTGACCCGCTTCGTGGCCACGATAGACGGAAGGCCGGAGGTCCCGGACATCCTCACCCTCGAATCCGTCCGCGAGATGACGGAATGGTTCGACCAGGACACATTCTCCCTCGGATGGAACGACACCAAGCCCACTGGCGAATGGACCCGTACAGGCACATTCTCAGGCACTTCCGCCCTGGTAAAATACTTCCCCGACGGAGAATGCTGGGTGATGGTCACCAACACCAGCACGTGGAAGGGGCCCGCTTTCACCCGCTACACCGCCCAGCTGTTCAGCGACCTGAGGCAGAAATACTCCCCCCTCCTTCCCGAGAGAGATTTTTTCAGGGTGCAGGAAT
>CAMOVV010000259.1 GCA_946627685.1 uncultured Bacteroidales bacterium | reverse complement strand
AGGATAATTTTGTTTTGCCGTTTAATTTTTGTACTTTAGGTATAGGAAAAATAAAGAGATAAAGTTTAACTTAAAAGAATGGATTATGAACTTTTGCAAAGACACGGAGTAACAGACATTGAATGTGAAGCAGAACCGATGGAGGGAGAGCCTTGGCATTCTCCTATTGGTATTGGTACTATAGGTCCTATTGGAAGCGACGTAGGTGATGCGGGTATTTACAATTTTCACCCGATATCATCAAACATTTTTACACTTAGGTTCGAACTTGACGGGGCGGGGCTGGACCGGCTGGAATACGCACTAAGGTTATTGGAGGAACAAGACGTAAAAGCAGATGTCGCTTGCGATGAAGAACGCGATGAAGTCATTAATGAACTTGGAGACTACGACGGTGAGGAATGGGATGATGAATGTTCGACGAACGACGTAGAGGAGCCCGCCAACTATCGCTATGTATTGCCCGACAACTATCATCATGTATTGCCCGCCCACTATAAATATATTTTAAAATATCGTTAAGGAGGAAGAGAATATGGGTGAAACCAGTATGGATTATGGTCCTTATAACCTGTGGAATGGTGGTCAGCCGGAAAAGCTGAGATTATTGACAACGAATGAATCATCCCCTTGGGCAATTCGTGACTGTGACGACAATGATTCATCTTGTTGGTCAATTCGTGGGAGTGATGACAATGGTACCGTTGTTAATAAAGAACTTATCGACACTATCGCCAAAGAAGTGGTTGAACAGATAAGGAATGAACACAATGAAGTTAAATTCGTTTGGGATAAAGAAAAATATTATATAAAGCACAGATAAAAATAACGTTTATAAGCATTTAATACACAACACATTATGGGAAAATTTGAAAGCATTTTGACTACTACCGGCGACGCTGTCCTTCAAAAGCGTGCCAAGAATCTTGCAGATGCAACGCAGGAGACCTTCGAGGATGAGAAGAGGAACATTGAGAAACGCATGCGTAACATTGACAACGAGATTGTATCTATGGAAGACCTTTCAGTCCGTTCGACCCAGGCACTTGTCGTTGGTGAGAACCTTGATACCGAGGCTTGGGTAAGGAAGCGTATCAACCTCGCACTTGAACGCAGGGACCTTGAAATTGAACTTAAGGTGATTAACGGACTAATCACTGAATATTTTGCCGAGGACCAAACTGATGAAATTGCTTAAGGAGTACATCGCAACCGCTGATGGTGTAAAGCAGATGTGGAATCGTATCCACGACATCCTTGATGGGTTTGATTTTGGAAAGATAGACATCGCAATGGAGGCCCTTGGTTGGGAATGGTCTGCCGGAAAAAGTGAGATTGAGGAATTGAAAGAACTCGGGCGGACCGTACATATTAACCGTGAGTTTCCGGAACTATCAACCTATGTCCCAGAAGTAGAGGACATTAGGAAACACGCCAGAAAAATGCTCGAGGAACTCGTCTATGAAGCGGCAGAATACCAGGAAAAAGAGCTCGACAATGTCAAACTTGAAGATTATCCTACCGACGATAAACTTTATTATACGACATCAACCGGAGGATTCGACGCGTCAATATCAATCTTGGATGACGATACGAGGAAAGAGGTCTTCGGGGATGATGCACCTGACGATTTTGAGCACAGTGTTGATATCGTTCTAAAGTTTGTGATTGAGGAGAACTTTTCTATTGTGACTTAAAGAGCGGATTAATGAAATGCACACGACCCAAAGCCGTGTGCATTTTTTGTTAGTTCTTTAATTGCCTTACCAAATCATCCGCATAATAAATAGTTTTAAGGGGGTGAAAAATATATTGACGTTTTTGGTTGTGCCCCGTTTTTATATCAATAAGAGTATAATGGAAAGGTAAGTTGTAATGAACATCCAGAGTTCCGCCCAGAATACTGCCGAGCTTTTCAATGTTCCGGTGAGCAGTGCGATGGTCATATAGAAGACGCCAGTAACTGCTACTACCTTGACCGCGTGCATTATGAATATTGCCCAGATAATGGTTCCCAGGGTTCCAATCAACGTAAAGAACGAATGTGTAAGGAATGCGTTCCTGGAGGTGTTCCAGTTCGGTTTAAGTGCCGTTATCATCATATATATGGGTGCAAGGAGGCCCAGGAACATCCAGGGGGAACCGACAGCAAGTTGAAAGATTGCCGGCAGCATAAACGTTCCAGCCATAAAGGTTATCGTATCCCACAGACTGGTGTTGTTCATAGGTACAGCCCTGGCCCACTTAGGGGAATACGATGAATATGAGTCCAGGAGCCCGAAGCGAATAATTCCGGCAGACACGAATACAAAGAGGAGAATGACGCCGGCAACAACAAACAGAAGAGAAGTTTTAAGCATAATAATTTTTAGTTTATAATTTTTTCTGTATATAAATATTATGATTATGAGACAAAAATAAAACCCGTGGATTATAAGTTCCTCGGGCTTATTTGTTTTAATGTAGTATCAGTTTATTAAAGTGTCTCGGCAACGTTATTAACAATGTCTTTCATCTGGTGTCCGTTCTCTTCGGTATAGTCACCCATTGTATGCTGGATTTCGCCGCCCTTAATCATAGCGAAAGGAATGATATAGGACGGTTGGTTTGCAGGAATAGGAACGAGCCCAACCCCGTCTCCTTTGCCACCAGCTATCTTTTGTTTAAAGAATAAAACAGGATATACATCCAAATCAGTATTTGAATCCCCTGGCACGGATGACTTAAGTAATTCCCCGGATTTTGCTATTCCGCCGTTATTGGTATATACACCGGCAGTGCTTGTAAAGACGTTGAAAGTCTTAACTAAAAGGGTATCAAGGTTGTTCAGTGCCCCCTCTTCGTATAGATACATCATTATGGTATTTACAATCATATCGAACCTTGCCGCAACGAATCCCATTTCGCCCATTGAAGGAAGATACCAGTCACCCTCTGCTGTACCATCCGTTGAGAACATCCT
>CAMOVV010000258.1 GCA_946627685.1 uncultured Bacteroidales bacterium | reverse complement strand
CCAATACAACAAAGTAAGGTTCTAATCTCTTTCTTTTCTTCTTCCATATTATTTCAATACACTTTTATACACATTTATATAACCTTCTGCCATCTTCCCAGCAGTAAAAAGCGGTAATCTTTCTTTCTGTTTCAAAATCAAAGAATTACGGTCGTCTTCCTTCATCTCAAAAAGGCGTTCAAGACTTTCGTTCAGTGACTTACCGTCTGTTATATCAAAATACTGCCCGCAATCTCCAGCAACCTCATGAAAAACCGGAATGTTGTTTAAAAGGGCCGGGCAATCATTCTTGTACGCTTCCAGAATCGGGAGACCAAACCCCTCAAACTCACTTGGGAACACGAAACAGAATGCGTGGTGATAAAGATTGTTTAACCCGTCTTCATTAAGATAATGGTTTTCCACCCTATCTTCAAGACCATATTGCCGAAACATATCCAATTCAAACTTGCTGAACTTAGTCCCGGTACAAATAAGCTTGAAGTCCTTATGCTCTTTCATAAACGGAACTATCTGGTTGAAAAACGGGATAAAGCACTTGTAATTTAGGGGTCCCTGTCTCGTGCCAATATACAGGATATATGGAAAATTGAATGGTTTGTTATATTCGTAGTTCTCTGGGAGTTCTCGATATGCGTTATAAACTATGTCTATTTTACTCTCGGGGACCTTATAGATATCCATAATGTCTTTCTTGGTTGCTTCGCTGATTGCAACGACCTTACTTGCTGCAGCCATAATGTCCCGCCTGTTATCAAAATCAGCAAGACACATACTCTCATTGAACTGTATGTAATTACGCAGCCTTTCAAACGCAAGGTCATGCACAGTGACAACATACGGCTTTTTTACACCATATTCCAAAAAGTACGGATTATAGTGCGTCGGGTGAAATACATCATAATCACCCTTCTTAATCATATTCTTGGAGTAAATCTTATTGACGTTTTTCCAGTCTATATCCGAGCTTTTTGTACTTCCATCTATTTTCCCCGCCGCTATAAGTCTCTCTAATGTCTGGTCGCTTGTTGGGTAACCCTGGGCTAACATATAGAGATTAGATGTCGAGGCGATACCAACGGAAACGCTCTCCCGCTTTTTCATTTCTTCAAGTAGGAGAGAAAAAACATTGCTGACACCACCGCTTCTTTGTATATCAAATGCCTGGTAATCGTATAATATTTTCATATTAAAACTTAATATAGTCTTTCCAAAAGGTATTAAAGTCAAACAAATATGGCTTATGGCATCCCATTGGCAGTTTATTATTATTCATTTTAAAAAGAAATGACGGGGCGACTTCAAATGAAAACTCGCGGCCAACCTCAACTGGACTTATACGGACCTCGTTTTCGCAATTTGTAGAAAAAAACACATCCTCAGCTACATTTACATTATCAGCCTCTTCTTCGTGTTTTTTACAGACCTCAATAAACTTGTCAATCTTTCGAAGAGAAAAACCGCCATTACCACATCTTGTGAGTCTCGCTTTGTTCTTTTCCGTGTTTTTCTCAAACCATGGCGCCCCAATATAGTCATAATCGAGACTGACGAAGTATTCAAGGTTGTCGGAAAAAATCCAGCAATCAAGCTGATAAATGAGCATGAATTGATAATCGGTAAAGGCATTATAAAACTCCCACCTTTTACATAGTTGATTATACGAACTAACGCTTTCAAAGAAGCCCTTGGCCAGTCTTTTTATCTTAAACTTGAAACCGGGGCATAAAGACGTATAGCCAGAAAGGTCAAGACCGAGCGGGGCCACAAGGTAAATATCATATTTTTGCCCCAAGACCCTAACACATTGCATAAGTGAAGCCTGCTCAAAGAAAACCGGGTTTTTTTTATATACCGGTATAACGACACAGCATTCTTCCTTATATTCTTCCCATTCAATCACTTCTAATCTTTTCTTATAATATAATTCGAAACTACATAAAAGTCAAATACCCCACACATGAGTGCAGGGTATTATCTTACTCTTCATTTATTTCATCTCTGCCACCTTCAGTAAGATAGTTATAGAGGTCGTCAATGTTGTTAAGGTCTGCGATAACATTTCTATCTATCTTTTCATCAGGCCAAAACCACTCCGGTGCATTATCATCGCTCTCATATATTTTATGGTCGACATCTTCGTAAAGCCACCAGGAAATCAAGTCAAGCCCATCTTCCCCGAATTCACTTCGCATCAACTCATCAAAAAATATACCGGCATACTCAAGATACTTACAATTTATCGTATCTATGCCAAGGTCGTACAATTTATCATAAAACTCGTTGGACTCCTGCATCTTATATATCAGGTCCTTAAATTTTTCTCTTGTCATCATAATCTTAACACCCGTAGTACTCTTTTTCTGGCGGAAAATATCTGCCCTTTTGCCATTCAACTCCGGCTAAAAAGGCATCATAAACCTGATTATAGTCGAAACCGAGAGTTGCGTTTTTCTTTCCGTATTCGACAGCTGCGTCAATTGCTTCCTGGTCCTGTTTCATCTGTTTTGTTCTCCTTATCTTTAAATTTTATTCTATAATTCCCATAAAACGGAAATTCTTTGGTATAGTAAGTATTTACTTGGTTTTCATTATCCGGGTCAATCCATTCCGGCAAATGTTCCCTGCAATATGGCTCAACCCACCCCTTTGTTACATAATCAGCTGATTTTCCACAAGTTATACAAGTATGGCGTGATATATAGGTGTATTTTGCAATGATATTGTCCGTTTCTTTGTTTCCACCGTGGTCGTACCAGCAAAGTTCTCCAAATTTTTCCTTAATCTGGTCTATACGGTACATTCTAAGCCGTTTCCAACCACCGTCTGCAAGCAAGGCTCTCTTTATATCCTTGCAAATATAAATACCGAAAGCCTTTCTCCACCCCTTGTCTAGGGCACCTAATTCGGTATATGACGGAATTATATGAAAGACACCTATGCAACACTCCAGGAAGCGATAGAACTTTTCGACAAAG
>CAMOVV010000257.1 GCA_946627685.1 uncultured Bacteroidales bacterium | reverse complement strand
GAGCCCAGAAAATGGCCCGCGAGGACCCTCACGGCTGGATTCTCACCATCGTGGCTGTCGGCGTGGTGTTCTGCGCCCTCATGCTGCTGTGGTGGCTCTTCGCCGCAATGTTCGGCAAAAAGAAAGAGAAGGCCCCCGCTCCGGTGCCGGTGAAGGTGAAGGCAACAGCCGCGGCGAAAGGGATGGACCCCGAAGTGGCGGCCGCCATCTCTATGGCCCTCAGGGCTGAATTAGGAGGTGAAGTCTATGCAGCCATAGGCATGGCCCTCCATGAATACGTCCAGGGCTCGGTGCATGACAGCGAGAGCTTCATCCTCACGATGGCTCCCTCCGGAGGTTCGGAATGGGCCAGCAAGTCCCTCTCCTTCAGGAAAGCCCCCGGCAAGAAATTCTAAACGAAACAAAAACAACACATTATATGAAAACGTACAAATACAGAATCAACGGCAACGACTATGAAGTGACCGTAAACGGAGTGGAAGGCAACGTGGCCGACGTAACCGTCAACGGGGCATCCTACAAAGTGGAAATGGAGAACGCCCCCGCGCCCGCTCCCGCCCCCGTGGCGGCAGCCCCCGCCGCAGCCGCTCCCGCGGCAGCCGCGGCTCCCGCGCCCGCTCCTGCAGCCAAACCCGCAGCAGGCGGCAAGCCCGTCGTCTCCCCTCTTCCCGGCGTTATCGTGGAAGTATCCGTCAAGGAAGGACAGAGCGTCAAGGCAGGAGACAAGGTCGCTGTCATCGAGGCCATGAAGATGGAGAATGACATCGTGGCCGACAACGCCGGCACCGTCACGGCCATCCACGTCTCCAAGGGCGACAGCGTCCTCGAAGGAGCAGACATCGTAACCATCGCATAACAGAGCGGAATGCAGCAAATCATAGACAGCCTCCGCCAGTTCTGGGAGTTTACAGGTTTCTACAACTGCTCCTGGCAGAACCTGGTGATGATCGCCATCGGCATCATCTTCATAACTATCGCCATCCTGAAGGAATGGGAGCCCCTGCTCCTGGTCCCCATCGGATTCGGAATGATTATCGGGAACATTCCCATGTTCCCCGGGCTCAACATCGGCATCTATGAGGACGGCTCCGTGCTCAACACCCTCTACCAGGGCGTCAAGCAGGGCTGGTACCCTCCCCTCATCTTCCTTGGAATCGGAGCCATGACCGACTTCTCGGCCCTGATTTCCCAGCCAAGGCTGATTCTGATAGGAGCCGCGGCCCAGATGGGTATCTTCGGAGCCTACCTCCTCTCCATCGCCCTCGGCTTCTCCCCCAATGAGGCCGGAGCCATCGGAATCATCGGAGGAGCAGACGGCCCCACCGCCATCTTCCTTTCCTCCAAGCTTGCTCCGGACCTGATGGGCGCCATAGCGGTTTCGGCCTACTCCTACATGGCCCTGGTCCCCGTCATCCAAAGGCCCATCATGCTGGCCCTCACCACCAAGAAGGAAAGGCTCATACGGATGCCCAAGCCCCGCCAGGTGAGCCAGAAGGAGAAAATCATCTTCCCCATCGCAGGCTTCCTCATCACGGCCTTCATCGTGCCGTCCGGACTTCCCCTGCTGGGAATGCTCTTCTTCGGCAACCTCCTCAAGGAGAGCGGAGTGACCAAGCGCCTGGCCAACACCGCCAGCAACGCCCTCATCGACATCGTCACCACGATGATAGGCCTGACCGTGGGCTGCTCCACCCAGGCCGACAAATTCCTCACCGGCAATTCCCTGAAGATTTTCCTTCTCGGACTTCTCTCCTTCATCATCGCCACCACCTGCGGAGTGCTCTTCGTGAAGATTTTCAACCTCTTCCTCAAAGAGGGACGCAAAATCAACCCTCTCATCGGCAACGCAGGAGTGTCCGCAGTTCCCGACAGCGCGAGGGTGAGCGAGAACGTGGGCAAGGAATTCGACCCGGGGAACCACCTTCTCATGCACGCCATGGGTCCCAACGTAGCGGGAGTGATCGGGTCCGCGGTGGCCGCGGGCATCCTGCTCGGGTTCCTGGGCTAAACAACTGACAATTAACATTAAGACAAACCGATATGCAAGACAAACTTCAGCAGCTGACAGACAAGCTCTACAACGAGGGTCTGGCCAAGGGCAAGGCCGAAGGCGAGGCCATCCTCGCAAGGGCCAATGAAGAGGCGGGAAGGATTATCGACGCAGCCCGCGAGGAAGCCGCGGCCATTACGGCCAAGGCCAAAAGGGAAGCGGAAGACCTCTCCTCCAAGGTTCGCAGCGACCTTAAAATGTCCTCGGAGCAGGCTGTCCAGGCCACCAGGAACGACATCGAGAACCTTCTTGTGGGAAAGATTACGGACGAAGCCGTCGGAAAGGCTCTTTCCAATCCCGACTACATAAAGGATATCATCTCCCAGGTGGCTGCAAGGTTCGACGCCTCCAGCCAGTGCGACCTCTCCCTGATTCTTCCCGAATCCATGAAGGAGGAGCTCGAGCCCTTCGTCAAAGGAGAGCTGGCCAAAACCCTCAAGAACGGGGTGAGCGCGGCTTTTTCAAAGAAGAACACCGGCGGGTTCTCAATCGGCCCCAAGGACGGCCAATGGTTCATAAGCCTCACTGACGAGACTTTCAAATCACTTATTTCCAACTATTTGAGGCCCACCACCAAAAAACTCCTCTTCGGCGAATAGATGGACAACTACGAATATATTGTAGCCTCTCTTCCTGTCCTCACCCAAGACATGAGGGACAAAGGGGGAATCAATCCGGAAGAACTCGTACTCTGGATAAGGAGCCAATGTTCCCGGAAGGACAACTCCCTGATAGACATCCTGCTCGAAGGTTTCGACGCGAACAGCCTGGGCGAAGCCTTCTACGCCAAAGCCCTCTCCAGCAAGGATTCCTTCATCAGGGACTATTTCGCCTACGACCTCATGATGAGGAACGAAACGGTCAAATGGCTGAACAGCACCCTCGGAAGGCCGGAAGGCCAGGACGTCGTCCCTGCCCCCGAGCCGCAGCC
>CAMOVV010000256.1 GCA_946627685.1 uncultured Bacteroidales bacterium | reverse complement strand
GGGATTGGCCAGTACCAGCATGACGTGGATCAGGGCCTTCTTAGGGAAAAGCTTGACAACGTGGTGATTATCTGTGTCAATAAGGTGGGGGTAAATCTTAATACGGCAAGCCCGTGGCTGCTGAGGTACGTATCCGGCATAGGCCCTTCGCTCGCCGGCGCCATCGTGGAGTATAGGAATGCGTGCGGGGGCTTTTCTTCGCGTGAACAGCTTCTGAAGGTTCCCCGTCTCGGCGCCAAGACTTTCGAGCAGTGCGCGGGGTTCCTTAGGATTCCCGGGGCGGACAACCCTTTGGACAATTCTGCCGTTCATCCCGAGTCGTATCACATTGTTGACAGGATGGCCGCCGACCTCGGAGTGCCTGTGAGGGACCTTGTGGGAAACAGGGAACTTTGTTCAAAAATCGTCCCTGAAAGGTATGTGGAGGGAGATTTCGGCCTTCCTACGGTTAATGATATCATTTCGGAGCTTATGAAGCCGGGGCGTGACCCGAGGGAAGCTGCCGCGGAGTTTTCTTTTGCTGATGACATTCGCAGCATAGAGGATCTGCACCCCGGGATGGAACTGCCCGGCATTGTAACGAACATTACCAATTTCGGGGCTTTCGTTGATATCGGCCTTCATGAGAACGGATTGATTCACGTTTCCCGTATGCGGCTTCCGGGAAGCCGCGGTCCGGTCATTCCTTCCAAGGTGCTGAAGCTTCATCAGCGGGTGATGGTCAGTGTAGTGGATGTCGATCTTGAAAGGGGACGCATTTCCCTGAGCCTTATCCGCTGACGTCCTGTCATTCCGAGCGCCAGCGAAGAATCTGTCTTCGGGCGATAATTCCGGCCCGCTGAAAAAGGCTTCGCCGGATATTTCCGCCGCTCCGGCTGTCAGAAGCGGGAAAATTCGAGGGGAAGGGGAGCGGGGCCGGAAATGGGGCGGCCGTCTCTGGCTGCAAGCCGTCCGCCGAGGAATGTCATTTTCACCCTGCCTTTGAGGGTGACTCCTTCGTAGGGTGACCATCCGCATTTGTAGGTGACGTCCGTGTTCCTGACAGTGAATTTTTCCGCGGGGTCCAGGACGGTGAGATCGGCATAATTCCCTGCCTTGATGACGCCTCTGTCCTTGATACGGAATATTCTCGCGACATTCTCGGAGAAGATGCGCGCTATCAGGGACAGGTCTTCTTCCTTGTCGAACACTGTCGTGAGAACGGACAGGCATTCGGATATCGATGGAAGTCCCGAGGGACAGGAGAGATACGGGGCGTTTTTTTCGCCGGGGAGGTGGGGCGCATGGTCGGTGCCGATGGTGTCGATGACTCCTTCCCTTACGGCCTGTCTGAGTGCCTGCCGATCCGAGGCGGTTTTAACCGCCGGGTTGCATTTGAGCCTTCCTCCCATTTTTCCATAGTCTTCATCGCAGAACCACAGATAGTTGGGGGATGTCTCCGCGGTGATGTGCGGGCTGAGCCTCTTTGCATCCCGGATAAGGTCCACCTCTTCTTTGGTGGAAACATGGAGGATATGAAGGCGCGTACCGTGCTTCAGGGCAAGCCCGATGGCCCTTTCGGTGGATTTGACGCAGGCTTCCCGCGACCTTATCGCAGGATGGCTTGAAAAGGGGATATTCTCGTTGAATCTTTCTTTTGCCGCTTCCAGGTTGGCCCTTATTGTCCCTTCGTCTTCGCTGTGGACCAGAATGACTCTCTCCTTTATCGAGAAAATACTCTCCAGGACATCCTGCCTGTCCACCAGCATGTTCCCGGTGGATGAACCCATGAAGACCTTGATTCCGGCGAAAGGATGTCTTCCCGAAGCTTCCGCCCTGGAAATCATCTCCTTGATTTCCTCCAGGTTCCCGTACGAGGCCCCTATGTGAAAACCGTAATTCGCGGCGGAGGAAAGCATCGCCCTTTCGGCCTTTCCGCGCAGGGCTTCCTCGGAAACGGTTGGCGGATTGGTGTTTGGCATGTCGATGAAAGACGTGACCCCTCCTGAAATGGCGGCCCTCGATTCGGTCCCGATGTCCCCTTTCCACTCCATTCCCGGCTCGCGGAAATGAACATGGGCGTCTATTCCGCCCGCCATCACGACCTTTGAACCGAGGTCTGTGAGGGTGGCGTCCCGGTGTCCCTCGATATACGCCTTTGCCTCAGGGTCGTCTTCCTTCCACACACCTGCGAACCGGTCTCCTTCTATGGCAAGAATCCCGCGGAAAACAGAATCCCCGCCGGCGATAAGACAGTTGTGCAAGATTAAGCCCCCCATCAGACCTTGGGGGTGAATTTCCTGAACCTGAGTCCCAGAACACCCCAGAAAGCTTCACCGAAGATTCCGCTGCTCATTTTGGAACTTCCGGCCTCCCTGTTCACGAAAATTACGGGGACTTCTTTTATCTTGAATCCCAGCCTGCTGGCCGTGTATTTCATTTCTATCTGGAAGCCGTAGCCCTTCATCTTAACCTTGTCGAGGTCAATCGCCTGCAGTACCTTCCGGGAATAGCATACGAAGCCGGCGGTGTAGTCGAAAATCTTGACGGCGAGAACCTTCCTTACAAAAACCGAGGCGAAATAGGACATCAGAATCCTGCCCAGAGGCCAGTTGACGACGCTTACGCCGTTGCTGTACCTGGAGCCGACGGACATGTCTGCGCCGCCGTTTGCGCATGCGTCGAGAAGACGGGGAAGGTCGTCGGGATTGTGGGAAAAATCGGCATCCATCTCGAAGACGTAGTCGTAACCCTTCTCAAGGGCCCATCTGAATCCTGTGATATAGGCCGTCCCGAGCCCCAGTTTGCCGCTTCTTTCAATTATAAAGAGCCTGTCGGGAAATTCGATGCAAAGGACTTTGACTATCCCTGCCGTGCCGTCCGGAGAGTTGTCGTCAATGACCAGGATGTCAAAGTCATCCTCCAGGGAAAGGACTTTGCGGATAATCCTTTCGATGTTTTCCTTTTCCTTGTAGGTGGGTATGATTACCAGATTCCTGTTCATTTCAGTGTCATAT
>CAMOVV010000255.1 GCA_946627685.1 uncultured Bacteroidales bacterium | reverse complement strand
GAAGCCGGGGATGGCGGCGGCCTGCTGAATTACGGCGGGCACGGGAGCCATCACTACGACGTCATCGTAGCCTTCGCCTGCGGACAATTCCATAAGGGTGGCCACGGGGTCGCCGCTGCCGGTATTGATGTAATGGAGCTCCATCCCGACTGAAGCTGCCTTCTCCCTGGTGTAGAGGGAAGCGGCGCGGTCCAGACGGGCCTGGTCGATGTCCGTCACGACAAAGAGCGAAGGACGGGGACCTTCACGGTGAAGAAGGTAGTCAATCATCGCAAGACCCATAGGGCCGACTCCGGCGAGGAGGGCCATCTTTCCGCCTTCCTTTATCTCCATCTTGTGGACGTAAGAACCGGGAGTGGTGTGATAGTGGGCATGGAGGGCGCCGATGACGCAGGAGATGGGTTCGCTAAGGGAAGCGGGATAGAAGCCCTCTCCGGTGTAGTGGAGGAGGCAGCCGTTCTCCATGACTTCGTTGGGAATGATGACATAGGTGGCGTCCCCGCCGATGAAACGGTAGGAATAACCCGGAGCGGACTGGATTCCGACCGGACCTCCCGCATAGTTGAGGGCGGGCTGGATGGAGAATTTCTCTCCCTCCTTGAACTCATGCTGCCATTTCTTTCCGACTTTGACGATTACACCGGCAAACTCATGCCCGGTAATCGTAGGATTCTCGGCAATATCCTTGGGAACCCTCTTGTGGGCGGTTCCTGCATGCGCCGATTTGTAGGTGGACATGCAGATGTCGTCACTGACAACCTTGGCAAGAATCTCGTCGTCTTTCATTTCAGGAAGGTCGAACTCCTCAAGTCTGAGGTCATCCTTTCCATACATACGTACTGCTCTGGTTTTCATATGCTTGACTTTTAAGAATTTATAATCTATGACAGCATCACCTGGCCTCCGCTCACGGGAATGGCCTGCCCGGTCTCGCCGGTCTGCTCAATCGCGTACAGGATGGCCTTGGAGACATCTTCCGGATTGCATCCCTTGTGCATGGGGACCTTTCCGAGATAGTATTCCCTGACATCGGCCACGGTCTTCGCTCCGGGGACTTTCCCGGCCTTGAGATAAACCAGGAACAGGCCCTTTTCCGGATCGCTCCAAAGCGGGCCGTCAAGGTAGTTGCCGGGGCACACGGAGTTGACCTTGATGCGGTACGGGGCGAGCTCGAGGGCGAAGCTCTGGGTGAGGCCGATACCTCCGAACTTGGCTCCCGCATAGGCGAAATTCCTGTTGGAGCCTTCCAGACCGGACTTTGAGTTAATCTGCACGATATCGGCGTAATACTCAGGGTCTTCCGCGGTCTGGGCCTTCATCACCGGAGCGACAGCCTTCGCGCAGAGGAAATATCCCTTGTAGTCGATGTCGGAAACGAAGTCAAAATTCTTCTCGGTCATTTCCTCAAGGCTTCCGGCCCTCACGACTCCGGCGTTTGCCACCATGACATCCACGGCCCCATAGGTTCTGACCGTTTCATACACAAGATTCTCAAGGCTTTCCAAATCCGCGACATTCGCCTTCACGAAAAGAGCGCGGCCTTTTCCGGCCATGGAATTGAACTTCTCCGCGGTTGCTCTGCCGCCTTCCTCGTTGAGGTCGGCGACGACGATATTCGCCCCTTCTTTCAAAAGGTTGCGGGCGATTCCCTCGCCGAAGCCCTGCGCGGCTCCCGTAACGATGATTGTACGGCCCTCCACACGGCCGGAAGAAGCGGTCGCCGCCACCTTGCGGCGATAATTCTCCACCTCCCAGTTGTCGATGAACTCAATCTGGCGAGCGGTCATCGGATGGGGGCCGCCGAATTTCCCGGCCAGGGCCGCAATCTTCATGGCATCCAGGAAGACGTCGGTGACGGTTTCGGCGTTTTTGGGTGAATCTTCCACGGCGACAAGGCCCAATCCCTTGACGAGAAGGACTTTGGGAGCATATCCTCGTCTGGCGGCATAAGCCTCGATTTTTTTCCTTGCCTCTTTGACAAGGGCCTCGGGGCTATCCGCGGAAAGATAAACATATTCCGACTTGCAATAAACGATTCCGTCGGGAGTGAAGGGCTTCATCACCGCCTTTGCGGCTTCCGGGGAGGCAAGGAAGGTCTCGACAAGGGAATTGGAAGTGATTTTCAGCGTCTTTAGTCCTCTACCCCCGCGGCTGAGGATGGAGCGGACGGCAGGAACTATCCTGCATACTTCTTCCCTGGAAAATGCAGGAAGGGTCTCTTCTACGGAAGGAACGGGACCGGCCGCTTTTGCGAGGGTATCCATAATCCCGCCGTAAATGCCCCTTATCTCTTCCACCGTGTCGGCCCCGACGAAAACCCCGTGATTCTGAAGGAAGATGACGGAAGGCTCGCGCCCGTTCTTCTTCCTGTATGCCTTAACCTTTTCGTAAACCCGTTTGAAAAGGGTGTATCCCGGGTCGGTATAAGGGATATAGAGGGCTTCCGGGAAAAGGGAGGCGCAGAGGCTCTCCGCATGAAGCGAGCACATAAGACCACCGACGAGGGTGGGATGGAGATGGACCACATATCTGGCTTCCAGGCAGTTATGGAGAGAAGTCTCCACGGAGGGGCGGCGGCCTTCAGTGATGCAGGCGGCCGCAAGGTCTCTTTTCACCCGGGCCTCCCTCTCGGAAGGGATGTCGCTGTATTTCTTCTCCCCCATGGGATTCAGAAGGGCCCTGTCAAGGACGGCGAAACCATCCTCATCGATTGTGGCGAGGGCATGGCCGCTGGCCTTCACCCACAGGCGGTCTGCGGTCTTGTATGATGTATTCCCGCCGCCGGCTATGACCATGGACGGGTCGGAGCCGTATTCGCGGGATATTTCTATAAGTTTGTCAAGTTCGTTCATGTTCAATACTTTATCGCTCTTCGGATTATGGCGTCGCCGTCCTCCGCCTCCGAAAGTCCGTTCTGGTGGGCCGCCACCTTGCAGGCACCCGTATAGTTTATGTTCTTCAGCTTTGGTGTAAGGTCGCCGCCCTCCGCCGTCCGAAGCCTGA
>CAMOVV010000254.1 GCA_946627685.1 uncultured Bacteroidales bacterium | reverse complement strand
TGCATGGCATCTTTGCAGGCTTGCATGTCCGCAATGACATCCATGGGGTCCTCTGGGGCACCGTTTTGTCCACGACCGTCGCGAATCCATAACTGGGCCTCATCGAAAGGCACGAACCCCCGGATGTAATTTTTGAGGGCGTCAAACAGCTTCTGGGGCTCCTGCCAATTGGAGTCGTCGCCGGTTTCCAGGCTAACATTGAAGTCCTGCCCGGCCGGAGAAATAAAACTGATATTATACCCTTTCCGGCGGTTATCACCGAAATCTTCTTCGTTTATCATCCAGTCGAGGTTCTCGGCCATGGTAAACATTTCTTGGAGGGTGAGTTTTGTTTTGTTCATGGGTGAAAGTGTTTTTCTGTTATGATTCTGCCGGCAGCCTCAACATGCTCTCGTTTACGAGAAAGTTGATGTTCCGGCCGGTGTTTTCCCGGAATCCGAACCGGCGGTAGAACCGCCGGAGCCGCGCCAGCGAGCTGGCGCCGTAGCAGGTGTCTGGTGTGAGGGCGAGGATAAGGCCTTCCTTGTCGGCTTCCCTGATAAGGGCACCCATGAAGGAGGACCCTATGCCGGTACAACGCATGGCCGGCTCAACGACGAGCTGTCCAAGGGTGACGACTCGTCCCCGCCTGGAGAGGACCACCTTCTGGAGTCGAAACTGCTCCAAGATGAAAGGAGGGTCGATGATTATCTCATCATCGCCAGGGATAATCGTACATTCGCCAGATTTCATACTCGACGATGTGTTCTTTTAACCACAAACCAGGCAGGCGCGATATCCTTGCAAAGATTCCGAAGGTTAATAATATGGCCGCCAAGGCGGTCGTTCTGGCGCAGGATTTCATCCAGGGCAGCCTTGGAGATAAAAGTGATACCTCTTAAGTTGAAGTATACTTGCAACACCAAAACAGACTTTGTACCCTGATAAAGAACACCCCATCCGCTACTCTTCTCAAATTTCTCGAAGATAGCGCGAATAGTTTCTCGATGTGCTATCTCCGTAATGCCATGCAGGGAAATAAGTAAACCTTTGATAATGGAAACCCCCTGTGGACTTCCTTCGTGAAAGCGAGGAAGCCACAGGGGGAAACCATAAGACTCCTTAAAAGACACACTCATTATCAGGAGCAACATAAGTGTCTTTAAAGGAGACTCTGCTAAGCGGGCCATCCGTATTACGGAAACAAAAAGAGCCATACAGAGAACTCAGACGGGCAAGAAGCAACTCATCGTTCTCCGCTGTCCAGAGATACTCGCAAACCTGCGTTTCTGGAAGGAGATAAATGCTGTTATAGACATGACAAATCACTGGTCCTCCCTCTTCATCAGCGAAAGCATGGAAGAAGAGGACCTGATTCGGGGCGGACAAATTCACAATGGCACCAGCGCTATTCGCGCCATTTGAATCAGGGCACTCCTCTTCATAAACTATTTCCCACTTCGGAGACAGCAACTGGAGCCCTCGCTGCTCATCGAGAAGATACTTCAAGAAAGCCCTGTCGTCGTCCGTCTCCTCAAAGACGCCTTCTCCACGATGATAATTCTCTATTTCCTGACTCAGGAGGAAATCATAGTCGCCGACCAGGTCACCCTCTTTCATCTTGCGGAGCCCATCGACAATATCGCACCCAGGGAGACGGCCGCTCTCCACAACGACCACGGCCCGTTGACCAATTGGCCTATCAAGGGAAAAGACATGCAACGGAATAACCCTCTGCTCGCTCCTCTCCATAGACGCTAAGGGGTATAGGATGGGATTCGGGACGGCGACGGTTCCCCCCGTACGCCTGATGCTCTGAAGGATTTTCGCTATAAGGAACTCCTTCAGAGGCGTGGTCTCCTTCACCACTCTAATCCAATCATCCGCTTCTGGAGCATCGGCCTCATTGATGTAGTAATAGACTTCGTGGAAGAGATAATCAAAGTCTTCATCCTCCGACCCGTCAAAAGTGCCATAAACCGCCTTTCCGTCACGGACGACGCAGATGTCTATACAGCCAGGTCTGTCGAAAGAGACGCTAACAGAATCAATTCTTCCATTCAACACACGGCAGAAGGGGATGTCCTCATCGAACTCATACGAAGAAGGTTGAAAATAAACGCAGGTCTCTTGCTGTTCATTCAGATAGGCACAGATACCCAGTACGAAATCTCTCCCAGTTAAGGACTTCTCGTCAGACAGCGCAAATACCTGCAGGTGATATTGGCCATCGTCCTTGGATACAAACAATCCAGCACGGCGACCATCCTTGAGGGTAATTTCGTAGGTTCTATCATACTTGGAGACACAGCATGCATCCTGGTCCTCTGGCGGTACCGTCCAGGCGTTCAGTTCACAGAGTCGGTCGTAAAGGCCTTGCGCATCAGCCGCTTTTTGATTGAAGAAAGCCTCAACCGTTTCCTTTAGAAGCATTCCACCCTGGGTATCTTGAATAAGATTATCCCAAAGGAGGCATCGATAAATAGTCATCATAAGAATAAAAATATAAAGGCATAATTTCCTCCATGTTAACCATTCATAAATGGAATAACATGGAGGAATCAAAACCAACTCTACTCGCTACTCACCAATAGCAAGTATCCTCCAATACATGCTCCATGTGCATCCGTCTTCAGTATACTCAATAGAAGTATCCATCTCTCCTGCAGAATCCCATGCATAGAAAGGCTCTTTTTTAACCTCGCCCTCAAGTTGTTCTTTAAAGTGTTCAACACTGTCAACCAGAAGCCCAAATGCCTCGTCTTGTGACTTTGCAGGAATCGATTCGAGAACCTTTCCGTCCTCATTAATTTGAAGAAATAAGTACATGACTAATAGAATTTTAAATTTCTTCCCCTTATGGGGCTCACTGAGCCACCACTCCATAAGGGAAAGAAGAGAGGTTCACACACTAAAACTCTACATAATTTCCGTCAGGCGTATCCATTTGACATACTCCACCGGCTAAAGCGGTGGGCTTTCTGGCTGATTTATCATAATATCCACCCAATCAAGACGGCCTTCAGGATGAC
>CAMOVV010000253.1 GCA_946627685.1 uncultured Bacteroidales bacterium | reverse complement strand
CCCTGTTCTGGGTGCCCCTGTTGTCCTGGACATACACCACATAGCCCCTTTGGGCCATATACATCTCCCACATCCTGACCTGTCCCAGCCAGCTGTTGTTAACCATCTGGGAGTGAGGGCCTCCATAGACATAGACTATGACGGGATATTTCTTCGATGGGTCGAAGTCCAGGGGCTTGAAGAGCCTGTACCAGTTGTCGAACCTGCCGTCGGCGCTCTTCACCGTGCCGAAGTCCACTTCGCACTGGGCGTATTCGGCGAGGGGGTCCGGGGCTGTGAGAAGGCTTCGCACCCTCTGGCCGTCGGAGGTCATGAGGTTGGCCACTCTCGGGACGTTGAAGCTGGACCAGCTGTCGATGAAGAACTTGCAGTCGGGGCTCATGGAGATGTCGTGCCAGCCTTCCTCCTTCGTGAGGCGTGAGGGCTTGCCTATGCGGGCAAGGGCCGCTCCGGCCTGGTTCTTCTTCCAGGAGACACTGACCTTGAAAAGGTGGTTCTCCACAGGGGAGACCTCGGCGGAGGTGTACCAGAGCGTCGAGCCGTCGTCGGCGACATAATCCACGTCGGCGTCCACGGATGTGAGCCTGCGGACGGTACCGAGGGTGTCGCAGAGGTAGAGGTTGCGGAATCCGTCCCTGTTGTCGGTGCGGTAGATGAACTCATACCTTCCCTTGAGGAAACGGATGGGGTCCTGGGGCTCGGTGTACCTGGGATTGTCTTCGGTGAGGATGGTGCGCACGAACGCCCCGTCGTCCGCCCTGTACTGGTTCAGGTGGCAGTGCTTCTGGGTGCGGTCCAGCACCTGGATGAAGACGTATCTGTCGTCTGGTGACCAGGATATGTTGGTGAGGTAGCGGTCGTCGTCGAAGTCCGTGACGTCGGCCCAGGCCGTTTTCCCGGTCTTCAGGTCGTAGATGCCGAGGGTGATGACCTCGGAGTCCATGCCGTTCATGGGGTATTTGATGCTCACGAGGGAGCCTGTCCGGGTGGTGATGTCAAGGAGGGGGAAGTCCGTCACCTTGGACTCGTCCTTGCGGTAGAAGGCCAGGCGGGAGCCGGACGGGGACCAGAAGATGCCTCCGTTGATGCCGAACTCGTTGCGGCTGACGCTCTGTCCGTAGGTTATCTGGTCGTTCTCGCTCTCGGCCACCGTGGACTCTTTGCCTGAGGCGTCCATTATATAGAGGCTTTTCCCTCTCGTGAAGGCCATGTCTCCCGTGGGGGAGGGGGTCCTGTGACCGGCGTCCCTTGTGAGGGCCCTTGCGGGCTCGGGCTTCACTTTCAAGTCCTTGCGGGCAACTTCCTTTCCCGCGAGGTTGAAAAACTTCCATCCCCCGTCCATATAGGCCGTGTAGGTGTTTTCGTCAACCCACCTCGCGTAGAGGTTGGCCGGCCTTACGGAAGGATTCACCGTGGCGTCTTCCATCGTGAGAATTTTGCCGCCGGGATTGGAGGCGGGATGGACGGCCACGACACCGCTCTGTGCCAGGGCGGCGGTGGCGAGGAGGGACAAAAGGGCTGCGAGAGCCAGTTTATTCCGATTCATAAAGATTTGATGATGAAGGAGTTTCACGTACGGCTACGACCCTGTCCACAATGTGTTTCTGCATTCCCCTCCAGGGAAGGGCTCCGAAATACTGCTTGTAGTGGAGCTCGACCGTCTTTCCGCTGCAGCGCATCAGTTCCGCGGCCACTTCCTTGTCGGTGACGGAGAACTCGAAGATATAGGAGCCTACTCCGCTGCCTTCGTTGTCGCCGTAGGTGATGACGCCCATGTTCGCGCCCTTGAATCCGGCCTGGATGAGCCTTCCTTCATAGGTTTTGAAAACGACTCCCTTGAGGGCGAACTGGTTGAGCTCGCCGGCCTTGACTCCGTCGGCGAACACATAGAAGAAACGGATTGCGACAAAGGCCGCGGCTGCGACCAGCAGCAGGACAAGCGTCCAGCGGATGACTTTCCTGAAAGAATGGATGATTTCTGTCTTGTTCATAATCTGGAAGGTATGATTCCTAACCTACAAATATAATCATTCCCTCCGGAAGGTGCAAGAGTACGTTTGAGACGCGCCGGGAGCATATAAAAAAAAGAAGAAAGGCTGCCTCCCCTCCATGGCAAAACCTTTCTTCTAACGGCTTTGAGGCCGTCGTACTGGGTACGGGAATCGAACCCATATTACAAGATTGAGAATCTTGTGTACTGACCGTTATACGAACCCAGCATATCGGTGGAGTGCAAAGATATGTATAAAAATGTCATCCTCCAAATTTTTTTGACAAAAAGCTCCTTTTTTGCAGGAGAACCTCCGTGCGGAGGACGCGAAACGGGCCCGGCGGCATGCAAAAAAAAAAGGAGGACGTATCCTTCCGGAATGTGTCCTCCTTGAGCTTTGCCTTGACAGGAAGGTACTTACTTCTTCCTGCTCTTGTATCTCTGATAGAACTGGTCCACGCGGCCTGCAGTATCGACGAGCTTCACCTTGCCGGTGTAGAAAGGATGGGAAGTGTTGGAAATTTCCACCTTTACTACGGGATACTCGACTCCGTCCACCATCAGAGTCTCTTTGGTCTCGGCGCAGGAGCGCGTGATGAAAACAGTTTCGTTGGACATATCCTTGAAAGCTACAAGACGGTAGGTTTCGGGATGAATTCCTTTTTTCATTTTCTGTCGTTTTTAAAATGGACCGCAAATATAGCACTTAATTTCCTTTTCGCAAAATCTTCCGGAAAAATTCTCTCCCCCGGGCAAAAATCCACTTTTTACCTCGCTCTGCGTTTCATTTTTTACGGGATAAAACGTATCTTTGGGGAAGGTTCAAACTTAAAACTTTGTCATGGATAAGAAAATTCTGGTCATAGGGAGCAGCAACACCGATATGACGGTGCGCTCTTCGAAGCTGCCCGGCCCCGGGGAGACCGTCCTCGGCGGAGTATTCACCATGGGGGCCGGAGGCAAGGGGGCGAACCAGGCCGTGGCTGCAAAACGGCTCGGAGGCGACGTATCTTTCGTCTGCAAGGTC
>CAMOVV010000252.1 GCA_946627685.1 uncultured Bacteroidales bacterium | reverse complement strand
GGATTATCGGTTCCCTGTGGCTTCTCAACGGCTACACCCAGGGCATGGGCTATCCCCCCTGCGGAAGCCTCATGGCCCACTGGATCAGGCCCTCCGAGCTTGCCACCAAGCAATCCGTCTGGAACGCATCCCACTCCATCGGAGCCGGAGCAGTGGCCGTCATCTGCGGATTCATCCTGAAAGAATGGACCTATTCGGCCTGGCAGTGGTGCTTCTTCGTTCCTGCCATCCTGGCCCTTTTCGGAGCGGTCATCCTCCTCGCCGGCCTTCGTGACGACCCGGCCTCCGTCGGCCTTCCCGACCCTCACGAGCTCGACAGGGAAGACGGGCTTGAGGCTCCGGCGGTCAAAAAGCAGGAGAGCGAAGAAGAATCGAAGGCCATCTACAACACCTTGCTGCGGGAGATGGTGTTCCGCAACAAGATTATCTGGATTCTGGCCGTGACGAACTTCTGCGTATATGTTATAAGGTTCACCATCCTCGACTGGGGGGCCACCTTCCTCACCCAATACAAGAACATGTCCATCGCATCGGCTTCCAGCGTGGTGGCGGCCTCCGAGATAATCGGCGGCATTGCGGGGACCCTCGCGGCAGGCTGGGTGACGGACAAATACTTCAAGAGCCGGGCCCAGAGGACCTGTCTTGTGTGCATCGCCCTCTCCACCCTGTCCTTCTTCCTCTTCTGGAAGACCCCCGGGAACCTCCCCTGGCTGTCCGTGACCTTCCTCATCATGTCCAGCTTCTTCATCTACGGTCCCCAGGCCCTCACCGGCATCGCCGCCTCCAACCAGGCCACAAGGCGCACGGCGGCCTCGGCCAACGGCATCATGGGTATATTCGGCTATGCCAGCACCACGGTGTCAGGAGCGGCCTTCGGACTTATAGCCCACAAGCTTGGCTGGAATACGGTGTTCCTCACGGCCATCATCTTCGGCCTCATCGGAGGCTTTGTCATAGCCACCATTTGGAACGCCCCTGCCGACGGATACGAAAAAGCCAGGAAAATCATCGGCAGGATGAAATCAAACACCCCGGATGAAAATCCCCGGCCTTCGGAAAATTTAGGCTGAAGGGTCAGCTGACGTTTTTCACCTGCACTCCGTCGGGACGGAAATAGGCTACCCTTTCCCTTTCAGAGCCCGTTCTGTCATACTCTACCCTGTAGTACTCAGGCTCTCCCGAGCTTCTGGTATAGTGGTCAATGTCGTCAATGACCCACTTGCCGCCGTCGAAAGCCCTTGCAGCGAGGATGACAGCCTCGGGCACCTCTGACATGAGAATTTCGGTCTTGGACCAGAGCCACTGGCCGTTTTTCTCGAAATTGGCCTCCATCTCGTGGCCGTCAAACTGGAAATCTGCGGTATATCTGCCCCTGTAAACCTCCCATTCAACCATGAAGGCACCGGGATACATACGGTCAAAAACAGCCTGGACAGATTCGGGAGCGTTACGGACGTCCTTTTCACAGGAAACGGAAGCCATGGCGGCCGCGGCAATCGCGATAAGAATGATAATCTTTTTCATGATTTTTCTGCTTTGTTCGTTTTTTCAAAGCAAAAGTAAATTCATGATGTTACACTTTCGTAATAAGACCGTTACAATATTGTAAAAACTATCGAGGAATGGTGAAGGTATAAGCCAGGCCGTGGGGTGAGACCTCCGAGGCGCTGATGGAACCGCCAAGGAGTTCAATGGCGGTTTTCACTATTGAAAGGCCCAGCCCGGTGCCTCCGAGCTCGCGGCTCCTGCCCTTGTCAACACGGTAGAAACGGTCGAACAGCAGAGGGAGGCTTTCGCGTGGCACGCCAGGCCCGGTGTCGGAGAAAACGAACTTCCATGTCTCCCCCTCCCCGCTGCATCTCAACTCCACCGAGGCTCCTTCTCCGGCATATTTGAGGGTATTGTCAAAAAGATTCCTGAAGATGCTGTACGCCAACGCCTTGTTGCACGTAGCCGGTATCTTGTCCGGAAGATCCACAAGAAGAGTCATCTTTTCCCTGGAGAACGAAGCCTCGGTCTCGGCGACTATCTGATTGATTAAAGGGAGAATATCTATTTCCTCCATGACAGTTGCAGGGCCGTTTCCGTCCATGCGGTCAAGGGAGGAAAGATCTTCGACAAGGGCGGTGAGCCTTTCGGCGAGGGCGAAACTGCAGCGGGTAAACTGTTCCCGCACGGAGGGCGGCATCTGGGGGTCGTTCAGCATCGTCTCGAGATAGGCTTTTACGCCGGCCACGGGGGTCTTCAGCTCATGGGATATATTCTGCGTCAGTTCCTTCTGGAGATGAACGCGGTCCCTCTCTTCCATTCTTTCTATCAACACTCCGGCGAGACGGGAAAAGATGTATATGAGGCAGGCAAGGGCGGCAAATACGGAGGCGGCGAACCAAAGGTAATGCTTGTCGGGCTTGAGGTCGGAGGGCAGGCTTCCGCTGTAAGGAAGGGAAGACCTTATTATCAGGCCCTTGTCCGGAATGAGAGTGGCCGAATAGAAATAATCCTTTCCCGCCGCTGCCAGTTCCCTGTCAATTTTGTACCCGCTCCCGGTCTCCCTTGCCTTCGCGATTTCCTTTCCCCCGTCGTAGTCCTCCACGCCGGAGAAGCGGCTGTCGAAAATGACTTTTCCGGAAGAATCGACAATCCTGACGTGCAGATTCTCAAGCGTATGCGAATCCAGGAACTCCTTCAGCTCCACGCTGTCCAAAGGAGGGTATCCGACAGCCTCTCCAAGATAGGTGTTGTAATCCTGAAGCCTCTGGTCCAGGATTTCCTTCTTGAAAGTCCTCTCCCTGCGGACCTGGAACAGAAGAAAACAGCCGGCAAAAAGCAGGAAGAGGGATATGATACTGAAAAAAAGCTTATTGCTAAGAGTCGGCTTCCTCATAATCAAAACAATATCCGAAGCCGGGACGGGTGATTACGCAGCCCGCATACCGGCCCAATTTCTTCCTAAGACGGGTGATTCCCACATCCACCGAGCGCTCGATGACAATCACCCCCTCGGGCCAGACCTTGTTCAGAAGCTGCTGCCTCGAG
>CAMOVV010000251.1 GCA_946627685.1 uncultured Bacteroidales bacterium | reverse complement strand
GCCTCGCTTTCAAATGGTTCGCCGATGAGAAGGTGGACGTCGCCGTCATAGAGGCAGGACTCGGAGGAAGGCTTGACAGCACGAACATCATCACTCCCGACCTCAGCATCATCACCAGCATCGGCCTGGACCACTGCGACCTCCTGGGTGACACCCTCGAGAAAATTGCCTGGGAAAAGGCGGGAATAATGAAACGGGGAGTTCCCGCCGTCATAGGGGTGAAGGCCCCTGAGACAGCCCCCGTATTCACCTCGAAAGCCGAAGGCTTCTGCCCCCTTTTCTTCGCCGATTCATCCTATCCCCAGGGCAACCCGGAGACAGCCTCCATCTGCGAAAAAATGGACCTGAGGGGCGAATACCAGAGAATCAACGTCTCCACGGCGCTCACCGCCGCCGATATCCTGAAAGACATTCCTTTCTACAAAGCCCTCGGAGAGAGAGGGAAGGTGGCCGCCGCCATCGAAAGGACGGCCGCGGCGACGGGGTTCCACGGAAGATGGGAAAAACTCTCCTCCATGCCTGACGTCATCGCCGACATCGGGCACAATCCCCCCGCCCTGAAGGAAAATTTCCGCCAGCTCGAAGAGAGCCTCGCCGACGGCACATATTCTTCCATCACAATCATTTACGGAGTGATGGCGGACAAAGACCTCTCCGGAATCATCCCCCTCATGCCCCGGAAGGCCGACTATCTTTTCGTCCCTCCCGACACTTCCAGGGCCCTTCCCTCCGGCAAAATCCTGGAACGCTTCCGGGCCTGGTTTTCCTCCCGCGGACTTCCCGCCCCCGAAGCCCGTGACGCGGGGAAGGTCCGTGACGCCATCGTCTCGGCCCTAAGGCCCGCCCAAGGGAAAAATGCCCTCATCTACATCGGCGGCTCAACCTTTGTAGTATCGGAGGCGGTAACCTATTTCTCACAGCGATGAAACGTATACTGATATTTGCAGCCATAGCCTCCCTTTTCGCAGGGGCTGCCCTTGTTATAAAAGCCGATACAGACCACATGAAACCCGCTCAAGACAAAACCGACGGGAACGGCCACGTCCTCGTCTCCCTCTGGAAAGAATACGACGCCGCGGCCGGAGCCGACAGGCCACAGAAACAGGCGGCCATACTTGAAAAAATCATAGCGCAGGCCTCTGATAAAAGGCTTTCAAAGGACTTCTACGACGCCGCGTGCGCCTACGAAGAGGTGGTCCGCTCGCGCAACTGGAAGCTGAGGGACTCCCTGGCCAGCCAGCTTGCAGGAAGGGTCCGCGAATACGACGACCCTCTCGTCACCTTCGAGCACATGAGGGAGCGGCAGGGGGCGGGCCGGAATGACCTCAAAGCCTATGTCCTGGCGGAGAAAAAAAGGCTGCTGACTTCCCGAAGCCAGGCCTTCTACAAGGCCAACTACATGATAAAGAACGCGATGGACGAGTGCCTTGCCGACAGGATCGGCAACGACTACGAATATGCCCTGTGGGCCTGCGTGCTCTCTGGAGGTGACCTCAGGGAAGACGCAGCGCAAAAAGAGCTCGCACAGGCGCTGGGCGGAAACTACCCCTGCGCGGCCTTCCTTGAATACAAAGTCGCGGCTTCCATCCCTTACAGCTACGACAACAAGGAAAAAGAGAAGCGGAAGGCCCTTGAAGCTGTAGCAGAAAAATATAAGGGCAAAGCCATCGGGCTCTATCCCGCCATGGACATTCTCCGCGAAGACTTCAACCTCGCCAACGAAGAAACAGACAGGCAGGAGGTCTTCCTGGCCCTTATGGACAGGGCCGAAGCCCTTGAAAAAGAGAGGAAAGCCTTCAGCGGAAGCGAAGCCCTCCTGGTGGAAAACCAGACCTGGGCCAAAGACCTCATGGACATTCTCCAGGACAAGGACATCCAGATCAGGGTAAATGAAAACGGGGAAATCGTCCTTACGCTGAGGAACCTTCCTTCGGCGGAAGTGTCAATAACCGCGGAGGGAGAGAAAAAGCCCTTCTACACAAAGACTCTCGCCAACCCGAAGCGGAGTTTTTACGTCCATGACGTTCTGAAAACCGCCCTTCCCCCCATGGACGACGGCACCTACGCCATCAGAGCGAAAAACGGAAAAACCGAAAACGCCACGACCTTCGAAAGTTACAGGCTTTCCGCCGCCACGAGGCGAAGCAGCGCGGGTTACGGCATCTACATCGCCGACCATAAGAGCGGAGAGCCCCTGAAAAAGGCCGATATCGAACTCTCCCGAAACGGAAAGCCGCTGACAGCGGTGAAGGATTTCCCTCTGGGAGAAGGATTTACCCCTCTTCCCGAAAGCATCGGTTCCCTTATCGGGAAAGACAGGGACCGCAAGGAGCTGACCGTCTCCGCAAAGGATGCGGAAGGGAAGCTCATGCGCTCCAGCGGGCTCGGAATCGGCGGCAGGATTTATGAAGAAGACTACGCCCTCGAGGATATCCATCAGGCGAACATCTACCTCGACAGGGGGGCTTTCAATCCCTCGGACACCGTCCGCTTCAAGGCCATTCTCTACAAGGGAGACATGGTGAACGCGGCAGCGGCGGCCCCGGAAGGAACTTCCGCCAAGGTATCAATTCTCGATTCGGAAGGCAACGTCCTGGAGACCAAGACGCTGGAGACCAACGGCTTCGGTTCCCTGGCCGGAAGCTTCACCCTCCCCGCCGACATTCGCGGAGGAGACTTCGCCATCACCCTTGAAAGCGGGGAATGGCATGCTTCCACCCATTTCACCGTTGATGAATTTGTCCTTCCCACCTTCGACGTGGAATTCGACCAGGTGGAGCGGCTGTTCTTCCCCGGAGATTCCATAGAAGTGAGGGGAAAGGTCAAGACCTACTCCGGCCACAACATCTCCGACGCCACCGTAGCCTGGAAGGTTCTCAGGGGCAATGAGATATTCGCTTCGGGAAAGGCTAATCCCGACGCCGAAGGCGCCTTCTCCATAGGCTTCAGGGCCGACGAGGGAACCCGCTGGTCGTGGTACGAAGTGAACGTGACGGTAACGGACGGCACGGGCGAGACCCACGAATTTAACAAAGGCGTGTGGGTCACCTCTCATCTGAACGTGGGAATCG
>CAMOVV010000250.1 GCA_946627685.1 uncultured Bacteroidales bacterium | reverse complement strand
TCCTTTTTATAAACCTCATTAAAGGCAAGCCCGATAAGCCTTGATAAGAGAAACGCACCTCTCTTGATTGAAACCATACCTCATAAGATACAAAGGATGAATGAATGCGTTCCTTTCCATCTCTGCATCACGATATGCAGAATTAGGAAGGGCTGCACGGAAAATCCGTTCAGCTTTCGATGACAACAGGGGCTGTTTCCACAGCTCCCCCCAACCGATATAAGTCGGTACGGACGGACCGGAAAGAATGTCTTCGGCAATATTGTCTTCCGAAAGGCTTTCCGACGCCAACGCCCTATCGGGATTGATGTCACGGAAATCCATCAGATTATACAGACGCACCGTTCCCGGGCACTTGTCCATCTGAAAAAGGTCCGCTATCGCGTACATGGTCGCATCAGGATTGAACTGGAGCATCCCGTCCTTCCTCCCGAAAAGGGAATCACCTTCCCCATCCAACGGGAAGGCACTTCCGGGGTTCTTGAGAACGACATTACCGATAACGGCATCATCGTCTCCGCTACATAACAAAGTACCCCTCCTGGTATGATTACCATCAGGAAGGGTATCCCAATATGCATAAACTGCAAGCATCAAAATAATTCAGTTTTCACTTCATGATAACATCCGTGTCATTATCAACCTCGTCACTCCCCCAAAACCACTCTTGCGACTGACAAGTAAAAGTATAACTCACGAAACGGCCGTCTTTCAAAACAAAGTTAAAACAAATCGGAGAATCATCCAATATGTTTCCGGTAAACCCTTCGTTCTTGAAATACTCAGCCAAATCAAAGACGTAAGTACTCGACTTCCCCTCAAACTTTACAACCGTATCATAAAGAAAAACATTCGGAACGGTGAACTCTCCATCTCCCGACATACTGTATTTACGGATAAAGTTCCCTTTAACCACCTCAAGCTCCGGATCACTGTATCCTCCGAAGTCACTCTGGAATACAACCTTCATGTCTGGTTCACCGAAAACGGATACCTTAATGATACTGAATAGCGGCTGCATCTCTACGATACATTCCTGGTAATCCTCCTCGGTCAATTCAGATACGAAGTAATCACCGTAAGCTTTCGGGAAATCCTTCCCTTCCGGCACGACAAGACTCCTTCCGTGCCAATAGTGTTCATCCCCCGGCCAGTTCATCAATGTGGACCACCTTAATTCACTTCCTTTCGGACGCATGAAAAGGATACCCTTATTAAGGGCTTCCGGAGAAACGGATGAACTCTCCCCGATGAACCCATCATCGAAAATCCGAAGATAGACGGACTTTGCCAGTCCCTCCGCAATAGGCTCCGACTCCGGCGTGCGGAGACACACCGTAGCGTTGCAATTAACCCGGTCCTCAAGAATCCTGTTCCGGCATCCGCTGACACTCATTACGAGCATCAGCAGAAAGGCCGATAAAAGACGTTTAAAACAGAAATCCATCTTACGCATAGTCCGACCTCCATCCTACTTTGCACGCACCGCAGAACGCGCTTTATTAATATCGTTAGCACTGATGTTAAGAACGAGGTTACGCTGTCCGCCTTCCTCGTAGAAATACACCCTCAGAACTTGGTTCTTATAGAAAGACATCTTATCGAAAGAGTACACTATCCTGGTGTACTCGCCAGGTCCCGCGGACAGGGAACCGTAACGGGAACGAATGAACACAGGACCCTCGTTGGCAATGCTGCGCTTCCCGACACGCTTACGGTTCTCCCTCACGAAAGAAGCGTCGTTCATCGTGTAGGAGATACCGGAACGGTTATTCAACGACAGGATAATGTACGTGATATCGGAATACGTGAAGATATCCTCGCAGAGCACCTCAATATCATAATCCCTCTCCCCTATGTGAAAAAGCCTCTGGGGATAGGTATAGACATCCTCCAGCAGCGGGGCAGAGCCCGTCTTCCAAGTGGAGACGTTCTCTGCGGAGCGGCTTCCGGGAACAGTGATACCACCCATGCCGACGTCACCCGGAAGACGCCTCTCACGCATGTCAACCACAAGGTCGGAGGGCTTTTGCTTGTAAACGACGATGAAAGTATGCATCGTCCCATTGGACTCCAGCGCGGATACGCTGCATGAACCCGAGAAAGGCTCGCGGGCCTTCAAAGCCAGCAGGTTCTTATTCTTCTCGATGATCCTGGCTATGACAAACCGACTGTTGGAGAGGTCGGCATACGTCAGATCCGAAGAGAAAATCACGTGAGAAGTATAATCGGCGGACACGTACAGGGTATCACGCTGTGCGCTGCACACGAAAGCCCCGAAGAGGCTGAAGAACAATATCAAAACAATCTTTTTCATATTTTAACGAACTTTTTTAACAAGATAGAACTGATACCCGGCAGGGACACTGACACTCATGTCCTTTCCCTTGCCGTTCACGACCACACGTCCAAGCTGAATCACATCCTGGGCAACCCTTCCGGCACCAGAAGAAGCGCGTGACATAACCGCCTCAGATGCGAGGTTCCTCGCCTGCTCGCCAACACTATTACCTGTATCGGGGAAATAAAGCCCCTTCGCGCCGTCATTGTCATAGGCATCGTAATCAAAGCTTATCAGCTTCCCTCCAATATCCAATGAAGAGACATTGAGGTCAAGACGCTTACCAATGGAGCAGGTCGCCTGCAGATGAGTATTCTTCGGAACCAACTGTCCGTCTATAACCATGTCTTCAAGAAGACGCACGGACACCCTGTCCCCGGTCTTTATCTTCTCGTCACGAGTGAACATACACTTGAACGGATACTGTTCCTCCGCAGAATAGATATCATCGGCAGCCTCCAAGGAGGAGATACCCGCAAGACTTGAACTCACGAAGCCGTCATCAAGGGTGGACACCGACCCCGTCCTCCTTACCTGTACCCTCTCAAGGGTTATCGTGTCCGGTTCCTCTTCCTCCGGAGCGGAAGCGGGTACTGCGGCTTCGGGAGCGGCGACCGGTGCAGTGGCTCCGCCCTGGCGGGCCAGCAACTCGGCACGCAGACGCTCCGCCTCCGCGTCGGCTTTCGCCTGGGCCTCAGCCTGACGACGGACACGGTCCTCGTAACGAAGCTG
>CAMOVV010000249.1 GCA_946627685.1 uncultured Bacteroidales bacterium | reverse complement strand
TGAGACGGCCGGAGAGAGCTACGCCGAGGGTGATGGCGGGGTTGATGTGGCAACCGGAAATGCCGCCGATGGCATAAGCCATGGCCACTACTGAAAGGCCGAATGCGATGGCGGTGCCGACTACGCCGGCGGGAGTGTCACAGCCGAGGAACATCGCGGTTCCGCAGCCGAGGAGCGTAAGAACGAAAGTTCCTATGCACTCTGCAAAATATTTTCTCATAATTAGAAAGGTTAAAGGTTTAACGTAACTTTCCGTAAAATTAATAAAGATTTGTTAAATTTGGGTGATTAAAACGAAAAAAAAATGACGAGTATTTCTTCCAATACCCATGTGGTAATCATGGCAGGCGGAATAGGAAGCCGTCTGTGGCCCGTCAGCACGCCGCAGACCCCAAAGCAGTTCATGGATATTCTCGGAGTTGGCAAATCCTTGATTCAAATGACCTTCGAGCGCTTCCTGCCGCTGTGTCCCGCCTCTAATTTCTGGGTGGTCACTTCCCGGAAATATGCGGAGATCGTGCAGCGTCAGCTCCCTTCCGTACCGGAGGACCAGATTCTCCTTGAGCCGGAGGCCAGGAATACGGCCCCTTGCATCGCCTATGCGAGCTGGAAGATTGCGAAGAAATATCCTGATGCCAATATCGTCGTGACCCCTGCGGACGCCCTTGTCCTTAAAACCGGCGAGTTCGTGAAGGTGATTTCCGATGCTCTCGAGGCCACGGCGTCTTCCTCGAAAATTGTCACCGTGGGAATCGCTCCCACAAGGCCCGAGACCGGGTACGGGTACATCCATTCTACTTCCGATGAGAAGGGTAAGGTCGTGAAGGTGAGCGAGTTCAAGGAAAAGCCCGACCTTCCGACGGCGAAGTCCTATCTCGAAAACGGCAGTTATTTCTGGAATGCTGGCATCTTCGTCTGGAACGTCAGGACCATCGTCTCCCAGCTGAGGAATCACGCCCCTTCCATCGCCGCCGTCATGGACAGGCTGGAGCCTTCGTTCTATACGGAAGGGGAGGGGGAGGCACTTGCGAGGCTTTTCCCTGAGTGTGAGAAGATTTCAATCGACTATGCCGTGATGGAGAAATCCCGGGACATCTATGTCATTGCCGACGATTTGGGCTGGAGCGACCTGGGGAGCTGGGGCTCGGTCAGGGAGCATATAGCCATGGATGCGGAGGGCAACGCTCTGGTGGGGAAGGATGTGCGGGTCCACTCTTGCCGTGGCTGCGTCGTCCATGCCGTGGACGCGAAGACCGTAATTGTCGAAGGATTGGAGGATTATATCGTTTCCGTTTCTGACGGGAATGTCCTTGTCTGCCGGCTCTCGAAGGAGCAGGAGATAAAGGAGTATTCCCAAAATGGCCGGAAATGATAAATTTTTCGAAAAAAGTTTGGAATTTTAATTAGAAAAAAATACCTTTGCAGTCCCAATTCGGAAAGTATCCGTTTAAGGTGGAAGGATCCGTTAGCTCAGTCGGTAGAGCACAACACTTTTAATGTTGGGGTCTCGGGTTCGAGCCCCGAACGGATCACAAAGAAAGAAGATATTGCACCCTTAGCTCAGCTGGTAGAGCAATTGACTCTTAATCAATGGGTCTAGGGTTCGAGTCCCTAAGGGTGCACTTGATAGGCCCCGGCTTTGAAGCCGGGGCCGTTTTTTTTTGCTATATTTGTTTTCTGCAGGCAGTATCCTCTCGGGAAGATGGCTCAAAGAACATACATAGCGATAGACCTGAAGTCTTTCTATGCCTCGGTGGAGTGCGTGGAGAGGGGGCTGGACCCGGTGACAACCAATCTTGTAGTCGCTGACCTTTCCCGCACCGAAAAGACCATCTGCCTTGCCGTGTCCCCTTCGCTGAAGGCCCGGGGCATCTCCGGCAGACCTCGTCTTTTCGAGGTGGAGCAGCGGCTGAAGGCGGTCAACTACGCCCGGCGCAGGGAGGCTCCCGGGGGCAGGTTCTCGGGAAAATCCGTCTTCGAAGGGGAGCTCCGCAGCCGCCCGGACCTTGAAATAGACTATATCGCCGCCGTCCCCCGGATGGCTCTCTACATAGATTACAGCGCCAGAATCTATGACATTTACCTGAAATACATCGCTCCCGAGGACATCCACGTCTATTCCATCGACGAGGTGTTCATGGATGTGACCGCCTATCTTGACACCTACAAAACGACGGCCCACAGTCTTGCCATGACCATAATCAGGGATGTTCTCGGCCAGACGGGAATTACGGCGACGGCCGGTATCGGTTCCAACCTCTACCTGAGCAAGGTTGCGATGGATATCGTCGCGAAGCATATCCCTCCCGACAAGGACGGGGTGAGAATCGCCGAGCTGGACGAGATGTCGTACAGGAGACTGCTGTGGAACCACCGTCCAATCACGGATTTCTGGAGGGTGGGGCGGGGAATCGCCGCCAGGCTCGAGGTCTATGGGGTGAAGACGATGGGACAGCTCGCCCGCCTGTCCCTTGTGAACGAGGAGGCCCTGTACAAGCTGTTCGGCGTCAATGCGGAGCTCCTCATCGACCATGCCTGGGGCTGGGAGCCGGTGACGATGGATTACATAAAGTCTTATGTGCCGGAATCCAATTCCCTTGGCAACGGACAGGTCCTGAAGGAGGGCTATGAAGCCCGGAAAGCCAGGATTGTGATGCTGGAAATGGCTGACAGCCTGGCTCTTGACCTCGTTGAAAAGGGGCTGGTGGCAAATCAGGTCGTACTCACCGTAAGCTATGACCCTTCCAGCCTGGGACGTCAGGATGTCATGAAAAAATATAGCGGGAAAATCTCCACCGACTGGTATGGAAGGCAGGTTCCGGCCCATGCGCACGGTTCGGTGAACCTGCCCCGTCTCACTTCGTCCTCGCGGCTTATCACCCGGGCTGTAGGCGAGCTTTTCGACAGGATAGTGAACCCGGATTTGCTGGTCCGGCGTCTCGGCGTGACCATGAATCATGTCGTGCCGAGGGTAAATTCATTGAAAAAAGAGGTGTTGCAGCTGGATCTTTTCTCGGACCCTGACGAGTTCCTCAAGAAAGAAAAGGAGGAAGCCGAAAGCCTTGCAAAGGAGC
>CAMOVV010000248.1 GCA_946627685.1 uncultured Bacteroidales bacterium | reverse complement strand
GTTCTGGAGCCTCTCCTTTTCGGAGTTTATGCTCTGGAGGATGACGCTCCTGTTGTAATCGACCGCCGCGGCATAGGCGCTCTGGGCCTTCATGAGGGTGCTCTTAGCTTCCTCCGCAAGCTCGGTGTAGTAATTGTAGTCGGCCACCGCCTTCTTGGTGCGGTAGTCGGAAACATACTGCTGCAGAAGGTTGCAGACGGTGTCGGCAAGCTGGGCCACCATCCTGCGATCGTCGAAAACGACGTTTATCGTGGTGATGCCGGTCTTGTTGTCCACGGCGGCGCTGATGTTGTTCCTCAGGAACTTGATTGCCGCCGACTGGTTGGGGGTGAGCCTGGAGATGTCCAGCACGTCGTCGTTGTAGTACTGTTCATACTCGGCCTTGGCCTCGTAATACTTTTTCTTGTGCTTGGGCTGGTCTTCCTTCTTCAGGTGCTTGAACACCGTCGTGGGAGTGACCTTGGCGCCGCCGGCGATTTCCTTGGGGCTGGCGTAGCGGCTCACCTCGACGTTCAGCAGCTGGGCGAGGAAGGGGGTGCTCTTGCATATTTCGGGGAACACGGTTATCCTCATGGCGTCCGAGCCGCCGCCTCCGAGACCCAGGTCTCCGAGGCCGAACATGTTGGTAAAGCTGCTCAAGGCGGAGGACCTTCCCGACACTTCAGGAGCGAGGGTCATGGTGACGCCCCATTTCCGTTCCATGGTAAGGGCGGCGACAATGCCAATGACTCCGAAGATAAACGTCACAAGAGCAATGAGTTTCCACTTGGAAAGGAGGCTCCGGACCATTTTCCCGATGTCGAACTCCATTTCTTCTTCCTGCACGGGAGCGGGGACCGCGTTATCGTATTTGTCGTACTCGTTCATATCAGGAGCGGTTTACTTAGTGTATCTTACTACGAGAGCCATTGCCGTAGCCATGGTCGCCAGGGAGGAGAAGATGGCAGTAGCCCCTGTAATCCTCTCCCATCCCTTCCCGGTATTCTCGGGTTTGGTGGGGACCATAATTTCTGAGCCAGGCTGAATCTTCTTGTATGGCTTGTACGGCTCGGCGGCTCCGTTCATGTTCACTATGTAGGCATGGCGGCGCGAGGCCCTCTGGCCGAATCCGCCGCTCAGCTTGATGTACTTCTTGGCGGTGAATGAGGGGTTGTAGGCGACCGCGTTGGGAATCATGACGGCTCCGTTCACCCTGACGGTATTGTTGAACAGAGGGATGTTGAGACGGTCTCCGTCGCGAAGCACGATGTCGTCGTTCCCTCCGGGATTCTCGAGGGCCGCTTTCAGATTCACGGCGATGGAGTATGTACTGGACACATCAAAGGTGCTGAGGGAAAGGGTGTCGTTCCTGGCCTCCAGCCTTGACCTCTCTTCTTCGACCATATCCATCTCATTGGCATTTCTGCGGCGTAAAAGCCTGGCTCCGCCGAGATAGGCGAAATCCGTGACGCCGCCCGCCTTGGCGACAAGGTCGCTGAGCCTCTCTTCACGGTCGGAGAAGGCGAAGGAACCGGGGAAGTTCACCTCTCCGCTTACCGTAGCATGTATCTGGGCGTTGTAGGAGGGGCTGCGGAACACGGTGACTTCATCGTAAGGTTCGAGGACAAAGCCCTTGACGCCGTCATCAATGAGGCCGTTCTTGATGGGGAAGGAAAAAATCTGGGCGACGTTCATGCTGACTTCGGTGGAATTCTCGTCCTTGACCCTGCGGCTGACGTCAACCCTGGAAAGGGAGGCCCCGTCCTTGAGGCCGCCGGCAAGGATGATAAGGTCCTCGATGGTGGTGTTGGCGGCGTAGGGGAAGGTGCCGGGATTCATCACCATGCCCTCGATGACCATGTTGCCCTGCTCTTCGAGGTCGTATTTGCTGGCTACGAAGAGCTCGTCGTTGTTGCGGAGCTCCACGTCTTTCGCAGTACCGTCCAGGATTTTACCGAGATTGACGGAAAGCACCTCCATCGTCCTGTCTTCATATTCCCTGTGAATCACGGCCCTGCCGAGGAAGGCCTCGGGAAGCACGCCGCCCGCCGCCTCGACCAGTTCCTTGACTGTATGGAGGCCGCCGCTGAGCTCATAATTTCCAGCGCGGTAAACGGCGCCCCTCACGGAGAGTTTGTTTTCGAACCTCGAGGTGAGTTTGCCTACCTCGACCTCGTCACCGTCCATCAGGACGAAGGCGGAATAGCTCTCTGAAGGGATGCTCTTTATTTCGTAGGACGCTCCGGCCTGGCGGGTCACGGTGACGCTCTCGGTGTAGGAACCGGTGGCGAACCCGCCGGCAAAACGGAGGAGGTCAGCGACCGTTTCACCGGGCTTAAGCTCGTAGAGCATGGGCCTTTTCACTCCGCCGGAAGCGCGGACGATAGATTTGTAAGGCTTGAGAAGGATAAGGTCGCCGTCTTCCAGCCTGCCGCCCTGGCTCCCGTCTCCGGAAGAGAGAAACTCGTAGATGTCGAGGTGGCTGATGGTCTTGCCGCCGCGGACGACCTGGATGTCACGGATGGTTCCGGGGTCCTCGGGACCGCCGGCCATGTAAAGGGCGTGGAACACATCGGAGAATGAAGAAAGGCGGTAGGTGCCGGGGTTGGCGACATTCTCGAGAATGTTCACCATGATGGTGCGTATCTGGCCAAGGCTGAGGCGGATATCCGTCCCGGAGGCGGAACGGTTCAGTCCGGCGTAGATGCTTGAAAGGCGTTTCTTGAGGTAGGCGTTGGCCTCTTCCACCGTCATTCCGCTAAGATAGATGGGACCGAGGACGTCCACGTTGATGCTGCCCTCGGGGGATATGAAACTTCTAAGCGTGCTCTGGTTGGCTCCGAAGATATCGATGATGACCTCGTCGCCGGGGCCGAGCCTGTAATTCCTCGGGGTGGCAAGGTTCTCGCTGGGAGCGAAGGTGAGGGCGCGGTTGCGGAAAATGCTCCGGCCGTACACCTCGTCGCTGCGGGACTCGATTCCGCCCGCGGACGTGTCTTCGCCCTCGGTCAGGAAGTTCTCGACACCGCCGTCATCCGCGACGGTCTGGGTCCTGTTCACGCTCTCGGCAGGAACGGCCGCGGCGGCGGCCTCTTCCTTC
>CAMOVV010000247.1 GCA_946627685.1 uncultured Bacteroidales bacterium | reverse complement strand
CTGACTTGTTCACAGTGATGTTCACCTTCGACAGCAGGCGGCGGAGGGTGAGGGTAACTTCGTGCTTGCCTGCAGAACGATAGGGCTGCAGGGCGGAGGCCGCGATGGTGGTACTTACGCACATCGGCATGCCGTTGTCATTCAGTACGGCATAGGTGTCCGGAAGCCAATAGACGAATGATTCGGGGAGAAGTCGGCCGGAGGCGTCTCTGGGGATGGAAGTTTCAACGTCGCCCATATTGGCGAACACATAGACCGTATAAGCCTGGCTGCCAGCCCTGAGCAGGATGCCGGGCAGCGTAACCCCGCTGCCGCTGCCATGCCCCGTAGAAAGCCATGCGCCCCCCGTAGCACTCCGATACGCCTTCTTCCACTCCCCGTCTTCGCCGACGACGAGCAGAAGGACAGATTTGATACCGTCTTCGAAGTCGGCATCAGTGATGACAGACTTCGTTTGTTCAACATCGACGGGACTGCCCACCGTGAAGGTCAGTAGCGCTTCGTCATCCGCGACATTGATTTCCTGCCCCTTTTCGTCAATGGCGGGGTTTTCCTCCCGCATACAGGAGAAAAGGCCCAGAAGCACCGGAAGCGAGGCAAAAAGAAATACTTTTCGAAGAAATGGGGAAATGGTAAAAGTCTTCATGTATTGCTGGAAATAAATCTGTTAAACCTTAAACCTATCTGTAATACTCCCATCCGGAATGGCCGTTCCAGTCTATGACGGTAACGACATATTTGTTTTCCGTGATGCTGATTTCCACATGGGCGTCCGGAAGGTTTTTCTCCGTCCAGGAGAAATCCGCCTGCTCCCGCAAGAGGTTCCAAAGCGGAAGGGTCATCAGGGTACCTTCCTGCTCCGTGAGGCCTTCCTTGGCAATCACTTCCATATACATGCCCCTGTCGAACTGACGCGGGACACACACACGGAACTCTCCGACGGAGTATTCGACCGGCTCAAAACGGAACTCTCCCTTGACGGGCTCGCCGTCCATGGCATCTATCCCATTGGTGTTCGAATGGATGACCACATAATACGGGAACTCTCCTCCGGTACCGGGGAAGGCGTCCGCATCCGTGAAACGTATGGTGATACGCGAATGGTCCTTGACCGCTTCGACGGGAATCACATACGACTCGGACTGTGCCTGCGAGCGGAACTCAAAACGCCACAGCGGGGGGAACTCCTCGCCCGGCTTCACGGTCCAGCGGGAGCCGTCCTGCGTCGCTCCGTCAAAGCAGAGTATCCCGTACCCCGTCGCTGTGTCCGTGCGCTTGACCTTCAGGTAAAACTCCTTTTCCTGAATGGGTCGGACCGATGTGGTGTCTTTTGCCAGCAACATGTTCTCCGGATACTTGTAGGCTGCGACGAAGGCTCGTTCCGAGATGTCGAACTTGCTGGCGTTCGTGATTTCGAAAACGAGGAATGCGGGACATGCTGAGCGGTCCTCCAGGATAAGGTGTCCGCAGGAAGCGGCCGCCGCGGTGGCAACGGCTGCCAGGGCAAGCATCGGAATGCGTTTCAACTTCAATCTTATCATAACGTTTCACTTATTCTCATTGGCAGGGAGCACGGGAGTCGAACCCGCATGGAACCCTATTGTTCGCTCCCTATGAAGGGACGGACCTGGAGAAGGAGAGAGCCCGCCCCCGGCTGGGCCGCCGCTCAGCGGCCGCCGAGCCATCCTACACTAGAAATCGTACTCAAGCAGGGTGTTTCCGGCCCAGTCTGCAATGGTGATATTGCCTTCAACCATACCGGTCTCGGGTTCCTTGTCATCATTGTCATGGGGCTTACCCTTCGAGGTAATGGTGATATGGTTGATAATATACTGACGGTTGCCAACGATGTTCGGAACCTTCTCCGCAGCGTCAAGGCCTTCGGCGTAGTTGTGCGGATCGGCAATGGAAACGGGATAGTAGCTGTCAACACCCCCAATAGTGGCATGAATCACCAGACGGGTGCGACGCGGAGCCCAGGTGTCCCCGTTGTTGTCTTCAGTGGTGGCGTTGGGATAGACGTAGTAGTAGCCGCCGTTGTTTGCGTTGTCGGCAATGAGGGTTTCACCGCCTGCGTTATTGCAAAGCAGGCCATCCGTGCCGAAATTATCCTTATCGTAAATAAGGTCCTTGATGTCGGTTGTTCCGATAGTCAGCCAGTTACCTCCGTTGTATTTGATTTGATTGGACCAGTTTGCCTGGGAGCTAAGAGCGGCATTGCCGGTAGCCGTACCGTCCAGGGCCACGCGGTTCACAACGTTCTTGAGATAAATCTTCTTGATGACAAATGGCTTGTCCTTCAGGCTGGTGGAACGGAAGTCCACGGTAACTTTCTTGAGCTGGATGCTTGCACCAAGACGATAAACGGGAATTTCGATGCTCTGGGCAGCGCTGCCGACAGTATATTTACTGACGGTCACGTTACCGGGTGCAATGGCAATCGCGTTTTTACCGCTGGTGTAACCAACGGCACCGGCCATCACGAGGCCACGGCGAGTCTCACCGGCGACAGTCACCTGCTCGAAGTAATTCTCACGCAGCGAGCTGGTGGCAGCCTTCAAATCGGCTTCCTTGGTGATGTTCGTCAGTCGGGGAGCATTGACGATGGCCCAGATACGCTTCGAACCGATGGCGGTGGTAAGGGTCATGGACGTGCTGCCGCTGGCAGTCATCGTAACATACTTGTCCGTCTCCAGCTCACCGTCGGCCGTGCCGAGGACCGTGTTGGCACCATTGGAAAAAACGAACACCTGGGCACTGGTGATAACTTCTTCATAATCGGCCAGCTTAACGCTGGAACGTGTGTCCGGAGCCGCGGCGTCGAACAGGTTCACAAGGATGACACCGTTGTTTTCGCCAACAATCTCTTCATTGTTCAGGACAATGTCCTTCTTGCAGGAGAAAACGGTCAGGGCAGCCAGGGCTGCGAAAATAAACGAAAATTTCTTCATGGTTGTTTGATTGAATGATTGATTATGGAGTTATACTATTCTCTTTTTCGGCATGCAGGCCATAGCGCTGGATGAGCGCATGGATTTCCGGGTCCAGGTTGCCCCGGAAAATGTAGGAGCGGTCTTCGTGACAGGCG
>CAMOVV010000246.1 GCA_946627685.1 uncultured Bacteroidales bacterium | reverse complement strand
GTTCACCGCCAACTCGATGAACTGCCTGACCGAAGCCATCGGCCTTTCCCTCCCCGGCAACGGCACAGTCCTGGCCACCCACGTCCAGAGAAAGAATCTTTTCCTGAAGGCCGCCGCCCTGATAGTTGAAAACGCCTATAGATATTATAGGGACGGCGACTGCTCCGTCCTGCCCCGAAGCATTGCCACAAGGCAGGCTTTCCTCAACGCCATGGCCCTCGACATAGCCATGGGAGGGTCCACGAACACCGTCCTTCACCTTCTTGCCGTGGCCCGCGAGGCCGGCTGCCCCTTCTCGATGGACGACATCGACTCCCTTTCCCGCCGGGTCCCCTGCATCTGCAAGGTGGCTCCGAACACGGCCAGATACCATGTCCAGGACGTGGGACGGGCCGGGGGAGTTCTCGCCATAATGGGAGAACTTGCCAAAGGCGCTCTCGTTGACACTTCGGTGAAGAGGGTGGACGGGCTCACCCTGGCCGAGGCGGTCGAAAAATATGACGTGCGCGGGGAAGAGGCCCGGGAAATATATCTCGCCGCCCCCGCCGACATGTTCAGCACGACCCTCGGCTCCCAGCAAACATATTACCCTGAGGCCGATATGGACAGGGAAGGCGGCTGCATAAGAGACCTCGCCCATGCCTACAGCGCCGACGGAGGACTCGCCGTCCTCAAAGGCAACATCGCCTCCGACGGCTGTGTCATCAAGACGGCCGGCGTGGACCCTTCCATCACCTCTTTCAGCGGGACGGCCAGGGTCTTCGACTCCCAGGAAGCCGCCTGCGAGGGGATTCTCGGGGGAAAGGTAAATTCCGGCGACGTGGTCGTAATCACCTACGAAGGCCCCAAGGGCGGGCCCGGGATGCAGGAAATGCTCTATCCCACCTCTTACATTAAATCCCGCCATCTGGGTAAGACCTGCGCCCTGATAACGGACGGCCGTTTCAGCGGAGGAACTTCGGGGATAAGCATAGGCCACATCTCTCCCGAGGCCGCGGCAGGCGGAGCCATAGCCCTCGTCCGCGACGGGGATATAATTGACATAGACATCCCTTCCCGTTCCATCTCCGTGCGTCTGTCGGACAAGGAGCTGGAAGAAAGAAGGAAGGAGGAGGAGGCCAGAGGGCCGAAGGCCTTCACCGCCCCTGTCCGCAAAAGGGAGGTCTCCAAGGCCTTGAAAGCTTATGCGGCGATGGTGTCCTCAGCCGACAAGGGAGCCGTCAGAATCATTTAAGATTAAGGCGATGGAAAACAAGATAAAGGGTTCGGAAGCCTTCTGGAAGGCTTTGATTGAAGAAGGGGTGGATACCGTTTTCGGCTACCCCGGAGGCCAGATAATGCACGTGTATGACTCCCTGTACTCATACACCGACAGGATACGCCACGTCCTGGTGCGTCACGAACAGGGGGCTGTCCATGCCGCGCAGGGCTACGCCCGGGTTTCCGGCCGTCCCGGCGTGGTTATAGTGACATCCGGCCCGGGCGCGACCAACGTCGTCACCGGTCTGGTGGATGCGATGACCGATTCGACTCCCATCGTGGTGGTTACGGGGCAGGTCGCGAACGCGGCCCTCGGCACCGACGCCTTCCAGGAAGCCGACGTCACCGGCATGACTGGCCCGATTACCAAGTGGAACTATCAGATAAGGCGTCCCGAGGACGTGGCATGGGCCGTCGCCAGGGCCTTTTACATTGCGTCAAGCGGCCGTCCCGGCCCGGTAGTCCTGGATTTTACCAAAGACGCTCAGGTGGGACTTGTCGGCTTCAATTATGAAAAATGCTCCGGCATAAGGAGTTATCATCCCGCCCCCTTCCCATCGGAGGATGAACTCGACGCCGCTGCCGCCATGATAGACGCCTCCCGGAAGCCCTTCGTCGTTTTCGGCCAGGGCGTGACCATCAGCCATGCCGAAGAAGCCCTTTCGGAATTTCTTCTCAAGGGTGACCTGCCTTCCGGAGCCACGATGCTGGGCCTGAGCGCCCTGCCTGACGGTTTCCCCGGCTACGAGGGCATGATCGGCATGCACGGCCATCTCGCGGCCAACGTCAAGACCTGCGAGTGCGACCTTCTCGTCGCCGTCGGGATGAGGTTCGACGACAGGGTGACGGGGGCCGTGGACAAATACGCCCCGAATGCCAAGGTCATCCATATAGACATAGACAGGGCGGAAATAGGCAAGATAATCCCCGTGGACGCCGGCCTTTGCGGCGATGCCGCCGGGGTGCTCCGGGCCCTGATCGGAAGGATAGGCAAAAGGGACCGCAGGGAGTGGAAGGAAAGCTTTGCGAAATGCCGGGAAATAGAGGAAAAGACCGTCATAGAGCCCGAGGTGCATCCCCAGGAGGGGCCGCTTAGGATGGGTGAGGTAGTGGATGCCGTGACCGCCCGCTGCGGAGGAAAGGCCGTGGTGGTGACGGATGTGGGCCAGAACCAGCTGATGGCCGCCCGCTACTCCCGACTGTCGCAGAGCCGCAGCTTCATCTCTTCCGGAGGCCTCGGGACCATGGGATTCGGGATACCTGCCGCCATCGGGGCCGCAATCGCCGCTCCGGAGCGCACCGTCTGCCTTTTCGTCGGAGACGGGGGAATCCAGATGACCATCCAGGAATTCGGGACCATAATGCAGGAGGGGACGGGAGTCAAGATGATTCTGCTGAACAACAACTGGCTCGGGAACGTCCGCCAGTGGCAGGAACTCTTTTTCGGCCGCCGCTATTCGGCCACGAGGATGCTGAATCCGTCCTACGAGGATATCGCCAGGGCGTACGGAATCCGTTACATAGCCATCGAAGACAGGGAAAGCCTTCCCGCAGCCCTGGAAGAGATGTTCCGCGACGCCGCCCCTTGCCTGATGGACGTCCACGTGATGGAGGAGGCCAACGTCCTTCCCATGGTGCCTCCCGGGCAGGCGATAGACAGGATGATGTTAACAGAAAGGAAATGGTATGAGAACAATGACTGAGACGGACGGAGAAATCCGGAACTACACGGTGCTTATCTACACCGAGAACCAGATAGGCCTCCTGGCCCAGATATCTAACGTCTTCACCAGGCGCAGCCTCAGTATTTTCACCCTTTCGGCCGGTCCTAC
>CAMOVV010000245.1 GCA_946627685.1 uncultured Bacteroidales bacterium | reverse complement strand
AAGGACAATCCGTTCTTCAAATAGGCTTATTCTATTCCTATGTGTCCAACTACCACTCCGACATTGATGATGTCATCCTTCGTTATCTTGTAGTCGGGGTAGTTCTCTGTATTTTCAGAATGGCATACGATGGCCGTTTCGTTTTGCGGATCGGGGAACAGTCGCTTGACGATGCAGCCCTGGTGCGTTGAGAGGACGTAGACCTTTCCCCATTGGAAGAAGGTCGGGTCTTTGATTGTCCTGACGGCGAGGATTTCTCCGTTTGCGTATCGTGGGTACATCGAGTCGCCTTCGACCCGGATGAGGAAGTCAGCGCCTTTTGCGAGGAATGCGGGTACGGTGAACATCTCTGCCTTTTCGAATCCGCTATTGTTCTCCGCGAGGAATCCTGCAACTGCGGAGAAGGGGAGCATCGGGAGTTGGCTCTGCGGGACTGGCTTTTCCTTCGTCTTTGTTTCCGTCTTTATCATAAATCCGTTTCCCGTAAATAGCCAATCCAAGTCCAAATCTGGATAATTGGAGGAAATTGTGTTGACTCTTTCGATGTCGACTTGGGATTTAATGCCGCCGACCCAGCCGGATTTGAATCCGCAGGAGAGTTCGAATTGCCTAACGGACATCTTTTTTGCCTTTACGTACTGAGTCAACCTTTCCGAAAAGTCTAATTTCTGCTCTTTTTTCATAAACTTTACGTTAATTCGGTAAATTTTTCGAAAAAGTTTTGGTAATTAACGGAAAGTTTGTACCTTTGTTCCCGGAGTTCAATGATAAAAGGCACGGCCTTGCTACTTATCCGTAAGTAACCTAACTATTTACGATTATTTGTGTGCAAGACAAATGTAGTAAGACCGCGCCATTTTTCCAAAAAATTAGGAAACTAATTTAAGTAATTATCAGAAAAACTCTGAAAAACGGCATCCAGTAGGCTCGCCCAGGCTGACGGGAGCAATCCAGGAAAGAGGGTGCCGGACCGCTGACAAGACCTTTCGATTTTGTTCTGGTGGTTGGGACTTTGGCTATCCGGCCTGAAAGCACGGCAGGGGAATGGCAAATAAGTATGGTTCGGTCATGGGACATATACTCACAAAGTTGGCTGCCCAAGAGAACCCGATGCGAGATTGCATGAAACCCTACATAGGATAGCGGAGTGAGGCTCTAACCCGACCGATGGCACCTTGTCCAAAGTGGTGCATGAGAAAGCATGGGGATGGGAGCAAACAAGATTATCAGATGGAAAAAGTGAGCAGAGAGGAGAATATCTCCAAACGGGCTTGGGGCAAGGTTCTCCGAGACCTGCGATCGGGCGAAACCGCAATCATCGACCTGCCGACTCCTTCGTGCGGGATGTCCTTGAGGGTGGCTGCGTCCAAACTCAATTCCGACCCCAACTGCGAGATGCAGTACAAGGTCAACGTGTTCTTCAATGAAAACCGAGCGGTCATATCCGCGACAAGGCGATAGCGATGGAAACAATAGAACTCTCCGGCAGCGACCGCGACATCATCAGAGCCTTGACCGCAGAACTGCGAAGGTTCAACGACAATGCCGAGAAACCCCGGCACGACACCTGGTTCACCTACCAGGAGGCGGGAGAGTACATCGGCAGGACGCGCCAGACCATCTCACGGTGGGCCAAGTGCGGGAAACTGCATCCGCGGCTCATCGGACTCCAGAACCGCATCGCAAAGTCGGAACTGGACGGATTCCTGAAAACACCATGTTCAACCACATAGCCGCGTGAAAAGGCACGTGTCGGGTGAGAGTCCCGTTTAATTATTATCAGTCAACGGCAAGACCTGCTCGTCTGAATCGGCAAGACGACCCGCTTTCCAGATTTCGTACCAAGCACGGGGAAATGGAGGTTCGAACCCTCCGCAGGTCGCCACGTTACCGCCGTGAGGTGGGTGATTAACATGTTGGTTTTAGTTTACATATTACCGCTCCCGGACAGGCAACCGGGAGCAACCCGGAGAAGATAGGCTGCTAAATGGATAGGCAGCGACAACCCATAGGACATTAGGAGGTCCGATTCCTCCCTTCTCCGCCATCCGTGAGCCGTGAGGTTCATGCGGGCAGACATTGCCATATTGTGATGTTTTATTAAACAGACAGGAGGTGGTTACTTCATTCTTTCAGCATCTGCTCCGCGACCCTGCCCGGCGGAGCATCCGGGCGGGACGGCCCGACCGCTTTCCCGTCCGCCAAGCCGCAGCGATGCGTCAGTCCGGCAGCTACACGTAATACCGCAGATTCAGTTTTTCGATTGTTTTTCATTGGCTGGCAGGGGGATCGCCGGATGTCCTCCTGCTTTTTCTCGGCAAAACCAAACACAACATAACGATGGACAAGTTCGATTTGATAGGGGAGGCGGTCCTTGCCGCCATCCTCGCAGCCGTGTTCTCGATAGAGTGCATCAGGCTCTTTTTCGCCGGGAAAGCGGGATGGATAGTCTTCCTTCCCCTCGCTTGGATGACCGGTTCCTGGGTGTTGGACAACATAAAGGCCCTTCGCCGATGAGATGGGTGGTGACGGTCTACTACCATGCGCGGTTGGTGGACATAAGGTATTTCCGTGAGCAGGACCGGGCGCGGTCGTTCTACGCCGACAGCCTTGTCAGGTATCCATCCGATTACGACATAACGATTTCGAAGATATGAAAGAGAATGTGAATTTGAACGAGCGGTCGAGCGCGTCTCAGAAGGCTCTGATTCTCGCCCATCTGAAGGCGGGAAACTCCCTCACCTCGGTGCAGGCTCTTTACATGTTCGGTTCTGCCCGCCTTGCGGCGCGGATTGCTGACATCAAGAAGGACGGGGTGGAGGTCAAGTCCGAGTTCGTCAAGCTGCCGAATGGCAAGCAGGTGAAAAGATATTTCCTTTAGGATGGAAATCAAGGGTAAAGTCCATTGTTTTTTCGAGCAATCGGGCACGTTCAAGAACGAGTTTATCAAGTTGGGTATCCCTGCCGAGGACTACGACATTCAGAACAACTTTGGCCAGACCGACCACATCATTGACCTTTTCGCTGAGATTGAAAAGGCGTACCTTGGGGGGGGTGGCAAGTGTATGGGATTCAATCAGTTGCGATGATTT
>CAMOVV010000244.1 GCA_946627685.1 uncultured Bacteroidales bacterium | reverse complement strand
TTTAATGAAGTTTGTAAAAAGGATCCAGGCCGCTTCACAGCGGCCTGTTTTTTACTAAGTTATATAATGCAAATGCAATATTTGTATCAAAGGTAGCGTTTTTCTTTTAAACGTGCAATATTTTGATTCCTTTTTCTTCGAGTATCTTTATTGTTTCTGGTAGTTCTTTTTCGTCCAGCGGCGTGTTTTCTGGGTAAAGGATTTCTTCTGCGGTGGCGAGGGCCACGGTAACCAGGTCTTCGCGGAAACAGGAGATGGTGTTTATTCTTTCGCCGGTCTGGATGAATTTCTTCATTGTGTATTCGTCGGTGAGATTGATAAGCTCCACAAGCTTATTCAGAATGGTGTCCGGGTATTCTTCCAGTTTCATTGTTTGCGTTTTGCATATCCGGCAAAATATACTTAGATTTGCATCGGATTTAGTGCTATTATAGTGGTTGTTATTGCAAATATGCAATATTTATTTCATAAATGCAACATGAATAAGCGTTTTTTTGAATACTTGCGTGTAAAGAAAGTCTCCCAGAGGAGTCTTTCGAAATTGACAGGCATAGCGCCTTCCGTCATATCGCGTTTTTGCTCGGGTAACAGCATATCGTCGGATAAGCTTCAGCGTCTGGTGCAGGTGTGTGAAGACCTGTCTTTGGAATGGTTATTCTATGGTAGTGGCGAGATGATTAAGACTCACGGGGATACTATTACATACAATACAGGTAGGTATGCCGGATCTGATGTCGTCCAGGATGGTGGTGTAATGGTTAAAGGTTCGAAGCATGTATCCGTCTCCCCTGGTGGGGAGGTTTCTCCTGATTGCAAGGCGAAGGATGATATCATTGCCGAGAGGGACAGGACCATATCGGAGAGGGACGCCGTCATTGCAAAGAAGGATGCGTACATCCTTGAACTTTTGAACACCTTTAAAAAGTAATGGGCTATGAAAAGAAGAATTACGTCTGACTCGATTGTTTATCCGAGGTATCTGGATTATAAGGTTTCTCCTGACGAGGATGGAATAAGGGAAAAGTTTCAGGAGGTGTATAAGGACCGCATAGAGGAACTGTTCAAGGAGTTCCTTGAGGACGAGGCCTTAGCCCGGATGGCGGAGGATTATCCGGAGCTGAAGAAGGAGGTGCTTCATAGCCGACTCTCCGAACGTGTCAAGCATTGTCTCGACAGGCTCGGTGTTAAAACGGTGTCTGATATGGTTCGTTTTTCCTCGGACGAGTTTAAGGTGATGCGTAATTTTGGCAAGGGCTCCCTTGAGGAAGTTAACTCCTTTGTCAGGAAAATCGGTTTATAAGTTTCGGTTATTATAGAATAAGGAGTTTTGCGGCCTCTTTGCGCTGTTGCCCGGTGTATCCTTCCAGGTAGTGCCGGGTGGTTTGTATGTTCGAGTGTCCCAGGGCCTCTGAGATAAATTCCACTGGAATTCCTTTTTGGAGCAGTCGTGTTGCGAAGGCGTGCCGGGCGAGGTTCGTGGTGACCTTCTCCCGAATATGGAGTGTTTCGCAGGCACGGCCAAGGTACTTGTTGATGGTCTTTGTCGTCTGTTTTATTGCCTTGAATTCTTCTTCGGAGTTCTCCCTGTATGGCTCCAAGACGGGGATGATATGCCTTTTCCCTCCGGCAAGGTGGTTCAGGGCTTCCGCGAGTTGGGGGAGGAGTGGAATACGTATGAGTTTCTTAAAGGAAGATACCTCGGTCTTCTTTCTGTAGTAGATGATTTCGTTGCTGGAGATATTCTCATGCCGTAGGCGTAGGAGGTCGCCGATATTTATACCGTTGCCGTAGTACAGGCATCGGAAGTACTGGAGGTAGTGGAACTCTTTTTCTGGAAGTTCGTTGCATGTTGCGTTGAGAAGCCGCCGGAGGGATTCTTCGCTGATGTTCAGTTCTTTCCTTCCTCCGGACGGAACTTTTACTTTCTTCATGGGATTATCCCTTAGAAGGTGCCGCTCGACGGCTTTTCCAAGGATGGAACTAAGGTTCCTTGCCCGTATGGAGATTGTTGTAGGGCTGTTGTGTTTCACGTCCCGGAGCCATGCGACATAGCTCTTACAGAAGGAGGTGTCGCATCTGCTGAACCTGACGGGCGTCCCGGTGAAGGCGTCGAGGGTTTTCGCAGTAAGTTCGTACAGGTCGGCCGTATTGTGTTTCCCTTCGGTCCTGTAGTTGTCGGACAATTCTCTTGCGAAGGCTTGAACGCTTGTCCGTTTTCCTCCCTTCAGAAGGTCTTTCAGGAGGGCCAGGGAGAAGTCACCTTCGGACACGAGGTTTCTGATGCAGTCGCAGGTCTTTTCCCATTCGACGGTGAGAGGGTGGCTCTCCGGCGGACAGTCGGAGTACTTGCGCCATTCAGCCAGCGACACTTCGCAGCGCGTGGAGACGGTGAAAAATTCCCCCTGGAAGGTTATCTTGATGAACGGGGCGTAGTTTCCGTTCATGAGGGATTTCTTGGGGAGGTACATGTGAATGGTTACCTGTCCGATTTTCTTTCTCATTTTTCGAGTGAAAAGTGTTCGAGTACTTGTGTCAGGTTGAAGAAGACCTTCCTCTGTGAAGGTCGGAGGGTAGTCAGAACATTTCTTGATTCAAGGTTAAAGAGGGTTTGTTTCGTTATGCGGAGTCCGCGTCTCTCGAGTTCCTCTTTCACCTTGTCTCCTGATACCCATACGGCTTTCTTGGATTGTCCGGGTAGTGTATGGGAAAAGGTGAAGGAAGGAAAGACAGGTATGAATTCTCCGTCTGTGTCAAGTGGAATCGTATACATGGTGCGTTTGCGTTTTAAAGTTCACACAAAAATACAAATAAAAACAAAGAAAACAAAAGAAAATTTTGTTATTTGATATATTTGTTATATCAAAAAGCATTAGTTTATAGGTATTTACGCACGATTTTCAGAATTGCTTTTTTCGGAGGCTATGAAAAACGACGGAAAAAGCTCGAAAATCGGCCAAAAAATGTAGAAAACAGCGTTTTTTAGGGAATAAAAAAACAGTCAGGATGAGTTTAAATCTTTCCTAACTGCTTGATATCTAATATTTTATCGGAGTGGGCGGTACTGGATTCGAACCAGTGACCCCCTGCTTGTAAGGCAGGTGC
>CAMOVV010000243.1 GCA_946627685.1 uncultured Bacteroidales bacterium | reverse complement strand
GGGGACGGGAACGCCAGCACCATGAGCATACAGACCATGTACGACGTAGCCCCTCTCTATTACAACTGGCTCCAGGCCTGGGGAGACGTGATTCACGAAGACGGGAGCCTTCCGCACACAGCCCCTGAGTACTTCGCCGGCGGCGGCCCCTACTGGTGCGCCTTCATCGTCAAGGCCCCCTGGAGGACGCTTCTCAGCTTCGGCGACGACCGGATGGTGCGGCTGAGGTATGAAGACATGAAAAAATGGCTCACCTACGTTGACAAATACACCACCGACGGCCTTCTCGGCAGATGGCCGGACACTCCGTACAGGCAGTGGTTCCTCGGAGACTGGATTCCTCCCCGGGACATCGGCATCGACCCGAGGAACGAAAGGTCAGTATCCCTCATCGCCAACTGCGTGGTCAGCGACGTCATGGCCACGATGACAAGAATCGCCTCCTACCTCGGCAAGGACGACGAGGCCGCCATGTTCTCCGAGCGCCGCGACAGGACCAACAAACTCATTCACGAGAAGTTCTACAACGAAAAAGACAACACCTACGGTTCAGGCTCCCCCACCGACATTTCCTACGCGATGCTGGTCGGCGCCGTTCCGCCTTCCCTCCATGACTCCGTAAGGGACAATCTCGTCAGGCTTTCCTACGGGAAATACAGGGGACACATAGCCGTAGGCCTCACCGGAGTGCCCATTTTCACGGAATGGTGCGTCAAGAACCGCCAGGCCGACCTCATGGCCACTATCCTTAGGCAGAAGGACTATCCTGGCTACCTATATATGATAGAGAACGGCGGCACGGCCACCTGGGAAGACTGGGACGGAGGCGACCGTCACCGCGGAAGCCGCATGCACAACTGCTACAACGGCATCGGCACCTGGTTCTACCAGGCTGTGGGAGGCATCGTTCCCGACGAAGATTCGCCCGGATACAGGCACTTCTTCCTTGACCCGCAGTTCCCTGAAGGGGTCAGCTGGGCCAAGGTCACGAAGGAGACCCCCTACGGCACGGTCAGCGTCCGGTGGGAGAAAAAAGACGGACGGACTCAAATAGAGGCCGAGCTTCCTGTCGGGGTTACTGCGTCCTTCAAATCCCCCGTGGAAGGAGGCGACCAGCTCCTCCGCAGCGGAAAAACGCAGATTACAATCAAATAACTTCCGGATTCGCTTGAGGGTATCCCGCGATTCCAGTGTAAAACATATATTAATGACACTAATCCGATGACAAAAAAACTGTTAGGCCTTGACATAGGAGGCACGAAGTGCGCCGTGGTGGCAGGAGAGAGCGACGGAAAAGGCGGAATCGAGATTCTCAGCCGCATTTTCTTCCCCACCGAAACCGAAAAAGGCGTGGAGAACACCTTCCGCAATCTATACGCTGCAATAGACAAAACCCTTGAAGAACAGGGATGGAGGACAGAAGATGTCGCGGCAATCGGCATCAGCTGCGGCGGTCCCCTCGACACCAGGCGGGGCATCGTGATGTCTCCTCCCAACCTCCCTGGCTGGGACAACATCCCCATGGTGAAGATGCTCGAGGACAGATACGGCATCCGCACCCGCATCCAGAACGACGCCAACGCCTGCGCCCTCGCGGAGTGGCAGTTCGGAGCCGGCCGCGGCTGCGACAACGTGGTCTTCCTCACCTTCGGCACCGGAATGGGCTCCGGCCTCATCCTTGACGGAAGGCTCTACGAGGGGACCAACGGCAATGCGGGAGAAGTGGGGCATATCCGTCTGGAAGACGACGGTCCGGTCGGGTTCCGCAAGGCCGGCTCCTTCGAAGGATTCTGCAGCGGAGGAGGTCTGGCCCAGATGGGACGCAAGGCCGCCCTGAAGGCTTTCGACGAGGGCAGGACCGTGCTTTTCGCCAAGACGCCCGAGGACATACCCTCCATTTCGGCCAAATCCATAGCGCAGGCCGCTTATGCCGGCGACCCCGTGGCCAAGGAGATTTTCAGGGTCTGCGGCGCCCATCTCGGGAAAGCCCTCGCCTTCATCGTGGACATCATCAACCCCGACATAATCATAATCGGCAGCATCTACCTGAGGCACGGAGACCTTCTTGAGGAAGCCATGAGGGCGGAGCTGGAAAAAGAAGCCCTCGACATCTCCCTCGACGTCTGCAAGATAGTTCCCGCCGGCCTCGGCGAGAAGATAGGAGACTATGCCGCCCTCTCCGTCGGAGAGTGGGCCGCTTCGGAATGATTTTAAAAATAACCATAGAGACCGATTCTTATGAAAAAAACGACATTTCTCATCCTTGCGGGCCTTTCGCTGGCCCTGCTGATGGCTGCCTCGTGCGGCAAAAAGGAACCGAAAATCAAAATTATCGCCCACAGGGGATTCTGGACGGCCCCCGAAGCGAAGAATGCCCAGAACTCCATAATGACCCTCAAGCTAGCTCAGGAGTATGAAATCTGGGGGAGCGAATTCGACGTCCGGATGACGAAGGACTGCTTCCTCGTGGTGAACCACGACAGCGACATCAACGGAAAGTCCATCCTCGAAAACAACTACGACGACATAAAGGACGAACTTCTCTCCAACGGGGAAAAGCTCGCCACCCTCTCCCAGTATCTCGAGCAGGGCAAGAAGAGCAAGACAGTGATGGAACTCGAGATAAAGGGCGCAGGCTCCCCGGAAAGGGACAGCATCGCCACCATGCTCACCATCCAGGCCCTCAAAGACCACAAGGTCTTCGACCCCAAACGGGTGGAATTCCAGGCCTTCAGCTTCCAGGTATGCAAGCTTCTGGCAAAATACGCCCCCGGCTTCTCCTGCCTCTACCTCGAAGGCGACCTCTCCCCCGAGGAAGTGCAGAAGGCCGGCCTCAACGGCATCGCCTACTCCAAGCACGTTTTCATGAAGCATCCCGAATGGATTCGTGATGCCAACGAAAGGGGCATTAAGACCGACGTGTGGACCATCAACGAGCCCGACGACATGCGCCATTTCCTCGAATCAGGCATGCAGCAGATAGAAACCGACTATCCCCTGATACTTCGCGAGGTCCTCGGAGAGAGGGAAGACAAGGCCCGCTGACGGTAAAAAAACATTCATCAAATAGTATCAAATTCAAAAAATTAATTATATTTGCGTTTGATAGT
>CAMOVV010000242.1 GCA_946627685.1 uncultured Bacteroidales bacterium | reverse complement strand
TGTTCAACGTCGTCAATCCCGACAATGTCTGCGACACCTACGGGGCCGACACCCTGAGGCTTTACGAGATGTTCCTCGGTCCGGTGGAGCAGAGCAAGCCCTGGGACACCAAGGGCATCGACGGTATAAGCCGGTTCCTGAGAAAATTCTGGCGGCTCTATCATGGCAGGGATTCCTTCCTCGTGGAGGACACCCCTCCTACCGCCGCCGAGCTCAAGAGCCTTCACAAGCTCATCGGCAAGGAACAGGAGGACATAGAGAACTTCTCCTTCAACACCACCATCAGCGCATTCATGATTGCGGTCGGCGAGCTTACCGACCTCGGCTGCCACAAACGCGCTGTCCTTGAGCCCCTTACCATTCTTATTTCCCCCTTCGCCCCCCACATCGCGGAGGAGCTCTGGCATGACCTCGGCAACAGCGGCAGCGTCACCCGCGCCTCTTTCCCCGAGTTCAACGGGGCCTACGTCGCTGAAGACAACTGCACGTACGCCGTATCTTTCAACGGGAAAACACGTTTCACCGTCGATCTCCCCGTTTCGATGGGCAGGGAGGATGTCTCCGCCCGCGTGCTTTCCCTCGACAAGACCGTGAAATACACCGAAGGCCATCAGGTGCTGAAGGTGATTGTCGTTCCCGGAAAAATTGTAAACATTGTCGTCAAATAGACGGGAGATATGAATATCAAGAATTTGAAAATCAAGAACCTGATAGACGACTACTGCCTCCTGACGGTCGCGTGTTTCTTTTTCGCGATTGCATGGGAGTGCTTCATGATACCCAACGGGATGTCGGCAGGCGGCATGATGGGACTTTGCACCATCATCCAGTATGCCACCATGGGCCTTATCAAGGCGCAGTATTCCTACATCGTCATCAACGCGTTCCTGATAATCATCGCCGTGGTGGCGATGGGCATAGGCTTCGGTTTCAAGACGATTTACTGTATCTTCATGTCGTCCCTGGCCATGCATGTGCTGAGCGGGATTCCGTCCATACACTGCGTTCCGGGAGGGTTTTTCTTCGTTCAGGAGACCGTGCTGATACCTATCATAGCAGGCGTTTTCGAAGCTATCGGAATCGGCCTGGTGCTGCGCTACGGAGGCAGTACCGGCGGTACCGACATCATCGCCCTGATGGTGAACAAGTATTACCCGCTGTCCCTGAGTTTCATTTTCCTCGTTACGGACTTTGTCATCTGCTCCCTTCTCCTGCTTTTGCCGGGGAAGACCTTCTCCGACATGTGCTACGGCCTTGAAGAACTGGTCATGTTCTCCCTTCTCATCGACCTTGTCGTGGGAGGAGGAAAGAGGACTTCCTACCAGCTGATGGTGTTCTCCGACAGGTTCGAGGCCATCGCCGACCATATAATAAAGGAGATGGACAGGGGAGTGACCGTCCTCAAGGCTCAGGGCTGGTTTACGAAAAAGGAGAAAGACGTCCTCCTCATCCTTATCAGCCAGAACCAGCTCAACGAGGTTTCCAGGGCCATCAAGGAGATAGACCCCAAGGCCTTCATGTCCATTTCACCTACCAACAATGTTTACGGCGAAGGTTTCGAAGAAATCAAGGCCGGAGTCAAACGCAAGAAAAACAAAAATGCCTGAATATAAAACCAGTATCCTTTCCGTCCTCAAGGAGTATTTCCTCGTTACCTTCGGAATCCTCATCTATGTGCTCGGATGGACCATTTTCCTCGTGCCGAACAACATGGTCGGCGGCGGCGTGACCGGTATCAGCTCCATCGTCCAGTATGCGACCGGCGGCGCGGTGAAAATGGGTTATACCTATTTCATAATCAACTCCGGCCTCATCATCGCAGGCGTCCTCACCCTCGGCAAATCGTTCGGGGGAAAAACGGTTTTCGCCATCATCATCGCCTCCGTGGGACTGAACCTGTTCCAGGAGCTGATTCCCATCGAATCTCCTTTCATCCAGGCTTTTGTCCTCCAGGACAACAACAAGCTCATGTGTACCATCATGGGAGGAATCATGGTGGGCGTGGGCATCGGAATGACCATGTCCGCCGGGGGCAGCACCGGAGGAACGGATATCATTGCATTGATAGTCAATAAGTACAGGAATATTTCACCTGGAAGGATGATACTTATTATGGATGTCATCATAATCGGTTCCTCCATCCTGGTTCCTTCTTATGCCGCCGACGGAAAACTGGTTCCGTTCGTGGACAAGATTCTCACCGTGGTTTATGGCCTGATTCTTATCACGGTCAACAGCTATGTCCTTGACCTGTACCTTTCCGGGTCCCGTCAGTCGATGCAGCTTTTCATTCTTTCGAGGAAGTACCCTGAAATTGCCGACGCCATTGCCAAGGACCTGCGTCACGGCGTGACCGTCCTCGAAGGCGAGGGCTGGTACACCAAGCAGCCTTGCAAGGTTCTCATGGTGATAATCAGGAAAACGGACCTGAATCTCTGCCTAAGGTATATCAAAACGATAGATCCTGATGTGTTCATGTCCGTATCTTCCGCTACAGGGGTTTACGGGCGGGGATTCGATGCAATCAAGGTCCCGGCCGCCAAACCTTCCGGCGAAACTGAAAAATAAATTTTCCGACAGGAAAAAATTAAGATTTTACCCCCGTCCAGTGTATTCCGGACGGGATTTTTTCTCGTAACTTTCGGTCCGGACACGGATCGGAATTACGTTAGTTCAAGTCTTTAAAGAACCACATAAAAAATGAACACAAAAGTTATATTCAAAAGGCTTCCGCTTTTTCTCGGCGGCCTTCTTATATTTCTTGCCCTTGTTTTTTTGTGTGAGGGCGGTTTTTCAGTACTTTCATGTGTAGTTTTCTCTGTCGATGTAATGCTTGCGATGCTGCCGTATCCGGGCGAGGAAGGATACAGGGTTTACGTAAGGTATGTCCTGGCTCTTTCAGCCGCTTTGGCCCTGCTTTTTCCGGCGGCCGGGATTTTCCATATATTGTCCGCCGGCGCCCTTGCCATGGCCGTGGCCGCGGTCTCGTTGCTCTTCCTTATGGTTTTCATGTTCCGCGGGGGCTATTTCACGAGGAGACAGTCTTCCCAGGAGTACTGCGTCCGCACGGCCTCGGTCCTGTTTTTCCTTCTTGTGATGGTGGCTTTCATGGAGGC
>CAMOVV010000241.1 GCA_946627685.1 uncultured Bacteroidales bacterium | reverse complement strand
AATACCTTCTGTCCCAGAACCTTATAAAAGGAGGAGACGTGGACAACGCCATCGTCATCGTGGAGCATCCGGCCACGGACGAGCAGGTGCAGAGGGTTTCGGCCGTCTTCAACCGCCCCGTCATGAAAGTGAATCCGGACGGATACCTTGACAACGTCAAGAGGCACTTCCCCAACGAGTGCGCCCGTCACAAACTCCTCGACCTTATCGGCGACCTCCGTCTTGCCGGCGGTTTCCTCAAGGCCAGGGTCACCGGTTTCAAGCCCGGACATACGATGAATACCAAAATGGCCGCAGCCCTTGTTGAAGCCTTGGGCGGCAAGGTCTGAAATTTCCCCTTAAACAATTAGATATGAACAACATTTCTCCTATGGCAACAGTCTCTCCCAAAGCCGTTCTCGGCGACGGTATAGAGATAGGCCCCTATGCTTTCATAGATGAAGACGTCGTCATCGGCGACAACTGCACCATCATGCCCCATGCCGTGATATTCAAATATGTACGCATGGGCAGCGGCTGCACTGTTTTCCCCGGAGCCGTCGTCGGAGCCATCCCCCAGGACCTCAAATATTCAGGAGAGGTCTCCTACGTGGAAATCGGAAACAACGTCACCATACGCGAGTGCGCCACCATCAACCGCGGCACCCTCGCCAGCAACAAGGGAGTGACCAAAATCGGTAGCGACACCCTCATCATGTCCTACGTCCATGTGGCCCATGACTGCTCGGTGGGCAACCACTGCATCATGACCAGCCACAGCGCCATCGCCGGAGAGACCGATGTGGAAGACTACGCCATCATCGGCGGAGGCTCCATGATTCACCAGTTCACCAGAATCGGCACCCACGCCATGGTGGGAGGCGCTTCCAAGGTGAACAAGGACATTCCTCCTTACGTCCTTTGCAGCCGCGACCCCATCTGCTACTGCGGAGTCAATATCGTGGGCCTCAGGCGCAGGGGTTTCCCTTCCGAGGACATCCGTCTCATCAAGGACATCTATGACACCATCTACTTCCAGGGCTACAACATCACCGACGGATGCTCTAAGGTGGAGGCCGGCTTCCCTCAGTCCGAGGTGAGGGATACCATCCTGAGTTTCATACGCGCATCCAAGCGGGGCATCATCCGCGGAATGGATATCGGCGAAAGGGGCAGTTTGGATTAAGAGAGTGCTTCTGGGTACGGCATATCTTCCCCCCGTGGAGTGGTTCGCCCTCGCGGCCAGGGATATGAAGATACAGACGCGGCAAGGCGAAAACGCCTGCCGCGTCACTGCGTCTGAAGTGTGGGTGGAAGCCTGCGAAAACTATCAGAAGCAAAGCTGGCGCAACCGCTTCCGCTTCCTCGGAGCCTCCGGGCCGGAAAGCCTTTCCATTCCCGTCGTCCACGAGGGCGGGGGAGAGGGAATGCCTGTGCGCCGGGTTCGGGTGGACTGGTCGGGAGGCTGGCCGCTGCGTCACAAAAGGGCCATCACTTCCGCCTATTCGTCTTCCCCGTTTTTCGAGTATTACAAGGACGGCCTTTTCGAGGTGCTGGACTCCCGTCCGGAATATCTTTTCGACTATAACCTTCAGATTATAAGGTTCCTGAGCGAGAAGCTGGGGATAGCTGCCACCTTCCGGCCCACGGAGGAGTTCGCGCCGGCGGGCTCCTGCAAGGATGATTTCCGCGAGACGATTCATCCCAAGCGGGGGAACACAGTCCTTCGGGATTTGAATCTGGAAAAGCCATATTTCCAGGTATTTTCCGGGAAATATGGCTTTACAGGCAATGTTTCAGTCATCGACCTTCTCTTCAACGAAGGTCCCGATGCCGTTTTCTGGCTTTACAAGGTCTAGAACCTGAATCCTATCGTGGCGGTGAGGTCCCAGATGCCGGGCTTGTTGAGGATTTCGGGGGACATCACGTTGTCGATATAGTCTCCGTAGAAGGAAACATACTCGTCGGCGAACTTGGTGTACCTCGCGGCGAAGTCAAAGAAGAAGGACCCGCTGGAAGAGTAGCCGATACCGGCGGAAACCGAATTGGTGGCGGCCTTCACGTTCTTTTTGGTGTTGCCCTCGAAGAAATACTCGGGAGAGGTGGTGAGGTTGTATCCGGCCCTCAGGGCGAGCTCGGGAATGGGCTTCACTTCGGCGCCGATCCTGAAGTTGTGCTGGACGCCTGCGTAGTCCTTGATGTCGGCGTTGAGGGCGTCGAAGGCGCCGGAGTTGCTTTCCCTGTCGCGGAACCTCATCGTGCTGTAGTCGCAAATCTCATAGTCGGCGCTGATGAGGCCGAGGCCGGCGAAGGAGTAGGCAAGGCCCACATTCGCCCTGTAGGGGGAGACGAACCTGTAGGAGTAGTTGCCTTCGGGGCTGACCTCGCTGGCGTCGAACTTGGCGTCGGTGAACCAGGTGTCGCCCGCATACTGCCATTTCTCATCGATGTTCATGATTGTGGGAGTCTGGATGGCGGCTCCGATCCTGAGGCCGGGAGCGGGCTTCGCGATAACTCCGAACTTGCCGTAGAGACCCTCGCCCTGGGCGTAGTAGGAGTACCTCTGCCTCATGTTGTCGAAGAAGGTGTGGGTGCCGTCTTCGAATTCGATGAGGAAATTGTCGGGATTCACGGCGTATTCCTTGATGACGTCGTCATACTGGTAGGAGAAGGTGGGGATGCCGATGTTGAATCCGAAGTAGAAGTTGTCGTTGACATTGAATCCCATGTTGAGGGCGATGTCGTATTTGGAGCCGTAGGTCCTGCGTCCGTAGGACTGCTCTATGTCTCCCGCAAGACCGATGTCCCCGTCGTCGAAGATGGCCTCCGAAGTGCCGATGTAGTCATGGTCGGAGCCTCCGTAGGTGGAGAACATGCCGCTGCGGTAGCCCATGATGGACTGCCAGGGAGCCTTGCTGTCATAGTAGGAGTTGGCGTTGTTGAGCACGCTGCTGGCGAAGCCGTTGTTGGTGGCGTCGGTGGCGAGGGCTCCCATGAAGGTGGTCTGGTCGTTGACGCCCCAGCCGTCCAGGGTGCCGACGTAGTTGCGCGTGCCGTTGGCAACTATGCCGAGGGTGATGGACTTGATGCCGTGGCTCTTGCCGGTCTTGTAGTTGAAGGTCATGCCGAAGTTGGGCAT
>CAMOVV010000240.1 GCA_946627685.1 uncultured Bacteroidales bacterium | reverse complement strand
TTGCAGGTGTCATCCACCACGCGGGGGTCGGCCGTCCTGATGCCGTCCACGTCGGTCCAGATTTCGACCCTGGCGGCCCTCAGCGCCATAGCGAAGATGGCGGCGGAGTAGTCGGAGCCCTCGAAACCGAGGACGGAGGTGGAGCCTTCCTTGGTGGAGGCCACAAAGCCCTGGGTGAGGATGACGTCGGCCCCTTTGAAGGCCTCGGGAATGAGCCATTTGATGTCTCCCTCCGTCTCTTCCATATCGGGACGGGCGCTCATGTAGTCGTCGTTGGTGATAATCATCCTCCTGGCATCCAACCATTTGGCCTTGAGTCCCTTGTCGTTCATCGCGGCGGCGATGATGGTGGATGAGAGCATCTCTCCGGTGGAGATGATGCGGGCGTTGCTGCGAAGGGAAAGTTCCCCGATGCGGCACACCCCTTCGGCAAAGTCGGAAAGGCTGTCGATGAGTACCTTCACCGAACCGAGACATTCCTCGAGGAGTTTTCCGTCGCTGATGAGCTCACGGGCAAGGGAGTTGTGCCTGTCCCTCAACTGTTCTATGAGGGCGGCGACGGCGCCCGGGTTCTGCATCTTCGCCTCTTCGGCGATTTTCACGAGAAGACGGGTGACCCTGGCAAGGGCGGAGACGACCACTACGGGCTTTTCTCCAAGACGGCTTTCCACGATGGAAATCACCCGGCCGATGGCCTGGGCATCTTGAACCGATGTTCCTCCGAATTTAATGACAATCATGATGTTATGTTCGTTTTAATACTTGTTTTGCTATACTTATATAATTATCTGTCGCAGTGCGGATTTCGCTCAGAAGCACCTGTTCCCCGGGCGTGTGGGCGGTGAGGATGGCTCCAGGACCGAGCAGGCTCCTGCGCTTGAACTTATGCAGTCTCGGGGCGTCGCTGCCGAAAGACACCGGGGCCGACGGGATTCCTTCCCAAAGGAAGTATTCCATGGGCTCGTCCCCTCCGAAGGCCTCCACGTCAAAGCCTTCCCTCTTTCTTGCCATGAATTTTTCCACAGCCTCACGTCCATTGAAAGTCGTCCTGAAATAGATGCGGAAGGAAAGCTGCGGGCTGAGAATGTTCTGGGGATTGTCACTGAGGAGTTTGCCGATGTTCCAGGTGGTTTTTCCAAGGACAGGGTCGTCCGGAAATACCTCCCTTCCAAGTTCGTTCATAAAATCCACGAACATCTGCACGGCGCTTCTGCCGGCCTCGGGGTAACCTGAATGACAGGGCTTTCCATGAATCGTCACTCCGTAGGACGCCGTTCCTTTGGCGGCGCTGGCCTGAATGTTCCCCGTGGGCTCCCCTACTACCACCACCTCTCCTGGAGGACAGTCCCTGTCCCAGGCCTTCGCTCCGAAGGAACCCGTCTCCTCTCCTGCAAGAAGCAGCAGTCCGAAATCCTTATATCCTTCTTTTTCAAGAGCTTTACACGCCTCGAACATTGCGAATATCTGCCCTTTCGCATCACAGCTCCCCCTTCCCTCTATCCTGACGTCTCCGTCCGCGAGGTCCGTAAAAACAGGAGGGATATACGGTGGCACGGTGTCAAGGTGAGTGCAGAAAAACAGCTTCGGTGCGCCCCAGCGGAACAGAAGGTTCAGGGTTCCGTCACCCACCTCATGGCTCTCAACCCCGTTTCCGGGCGTTTTCAGCCATTCCATGAGCCTCTGCGCGAACTCCCTCTCCTTTCCGGAGGTGGAATCCACTGCCAGCATCTTCTCAAATAGCCCGAGGTCCATATTTCCGCTTTTATACCAAAATACAAAAATAGCAAATTATTTAATCCCCGAAACAGGCAAGCAGGGAATCAACGAGAGGATATCTCGTCATGTCCACCTCGGGACGGTTGTATTCGGGGAGCTGCGCGTTGGCCATTCCAATCCAGGAAAGGGCCGCAGCAATGACAGAAAATAACTTTTTCACCATCTTATGTACTTTTTCAGAGGTAAAAATAGATTATTTTTCCTAACTTTGGGAGCGTTAGTTTAAAAAGTGTACCCTATGAAAGCAGAAGAATTTACCGAGAAATTCCTGGCGCAGCTTCAGGCCAGGAATCCGGGAGAGCCTGAGTTCCTCCAGGCTGTCCGCGTTGTCACATCCAGCGTAGCCCAGTACGTCCTGGACCATCCCTATCTCATCAAAGAGAAGATTATGGAAAGAGTCACCGAGCCCGAAAGGGTGGTGATGTTCCGCGTTCCCTGGGTTGACGACAGGGGCGAGGTCCAGATCAACAGGGGCTACCGCGTGCAGATGAACAGCGCAATCGGTCCCTACAAGGGAGGCCTGCGCTTCCATCCCAGCGTTACTCTCAGCATCATGAAGTTCCTGGCCTTCGAGCAGACCTTCAAGAACAGCCTCACCACCCTCCCGATGGGCGGCGGCAAAGGCGGCAGCGATTTCAACCCCAGGGGCAAGTCCGACGGGGAGGTGATGCGCTTCTGCCAGAGCTTCATGACCGAACTTCAGCGTTACATCGGCCAGGACACTGACGTCCCCGCCGGAGACATCGGAGTCGGAGGAAGGGAAATCGGCTACCTTTTCGGACAGTACAAACGCATCCGCGACGAGTTCACCGGCACCCTGACAGGAAAGGGTCTCAACTGGGGAGGAAGCCTTCTCAGGCCTGAAGCCACCGGCTACGGAGTGTGCTATTTCGCCGAAGAGATGCTCGCCTCCAAGGGGCTCGGCTTCCAGGGCAGCACCGTCGCGATTTCCGGAGCCGGCAACGTGGCCCAGTACGCGACGAAGAAGGCTACGGAGCTTGGAGCCAAGGTCGTGACCCTCTCCGATTCCGACGGAAGCATCTACGACCCCGCCGGCATCGACGAGGAGAAATGGAACTACGTGTATATGCTGAAGAACGTCCGCCGCGGACGCATCAGCGAGTATGCCGAAAAATATCCGGGCGTCACCTATTTCAAGGGACAGCGGCCCTGGGGAGTGAAGTGCGACATCGCCCTCCCCTGCGCGACCCAGAACGAGATTGAGGCCAACGACGCAAAGTCTCTCGTCGAGAACGGCTGCAAGTGCGTCTGCGAAGGAGCCAACATGCCCACCACCCCCGACGCCATCGCCATCATCCAGGGGGCAGGCCTGCTTTATTCG
>CAMOVV010000239.1 GCA_946627685.1 uncultured Bacteroidales bacterium | reverse complement strand
GTCTATGGCGCCGTATATCGCGGCCATCATGGAGTGGGGGTCGGCGGCGTCCTTTCCGGCCAGTTCGTAAGCCGTGCCGTGGTCGGGAGAAGTCCTGACTATGGGAAGGCCGGCGGTGAAATTCACCCCCGTCTCGAAAGAGAGGGCCTTGAAGGGGCACAGGCCCTGGTCGTGGTACATCGCAAGGGTGGCGTCGAACCTGGAATAGTTGCCGAGGCCGAAATACCCGTCGGGAGAATAGGGGCCGAAGGCCAGGATGCCCTCTTCGCCGGCCTTCTTAATGGCGGGCAGGATGATTCTCTGCTCCTCGTCCCCGAGCAGGCCTCCGTCTCCGCAATGAGGGTTGAGGCCGAGGACGGCTATCTTGGGCTGGGCTATGCGGAAATCCCTCTGCAGGGAATGTTTCATAAGCCGGAGCTTTTCCAGGATTCTATCGACGGAAATGCTCCCCGGCACGTCCTTGAGGGGGATATGCTCGGTGACGACGCCTATCCTGAGGGTGTCACTGACCATGAACATCAGGACCTCGTCCGACCCGAATTCTTTCTTGAGGTAATCCGTATGTCCGGCAAAACCGAACCCCTCGCTCACCATGGCCCTCTTGTTGATGGGGGCCGTCACGAGGACATCGATGTCGCCGCTGCGGGCGTCGGCCACGGCCCTTTCAAGGGCGGTTATCGCCGACCTGGCAGCCTCGGGGGTGGACTGGCCCGGCTCGGCGTAAACGCTCTCCGGAAGGCAGTTGATGATGTTTACCTTGCGCGGACGGGCCTCGGAGGCGGAATTTACCACGAATGTTTCGATGTTTTCGATGTTGTGAAGGAGTTTGCGGTAGAATCCGAAAGTCTTGGAAGAGCCGTACACCACGGGAGTGAACGACTCCAGTATCCTGGCGTCGGAGAGGGCCTTGATAATCACCTCATAGCCTATTCCGTTCCCGTCTCCCTGGGTGATTCCTACAACGGGCTTCCTGGCTTGTATATCGCTTTGCATACGCTTTCAGTATAATTCCGTTTATACGGCATAAAAAAAAAGCCGACTACAGATAATTTCACAAATATAATCATATTTCCTCGAACTTTCATAACTTTGCGACTGTTGGAAAACCTTTTTTTTCTATGACCGAAAAACCGGTGATATACCTCTACACCGACGGGGCTTCAAGCGGGAATCCCGGCCCCGGCGGATACGGGGTCGTACTCAAATGCGGGAACCTGAGAAAAGAGATGTCCGGGGGCTTCGCCATGACCACGAACAACAGGATGGAACTCCTGGCGGTAATCAAGGGACTTGAGGCCGTCAGGTGGGAAAATGCGGTCGTGGAGGTTTACAGCGACTCTTCCTATGTCGTAAAGGCCGTCAATGAAGGCTGGCTCGGCTCATGGCAGGCCAAGGGGTTCAAGAAAGTGAAGAACCCGGACCTGTGGATGAGGTTCCTTCAGGTTTACGGCCGGCACAGGGTGAGTTTCCATTGGATTAAAGGCCATGCGGGACATCCCGAAAATGAAAGATGCGACGCCCTTGCCGTGGACGCCGGGGCCGGAGCCGTTTCCCGCGGAGAAACCCTTCCCCCCGATCCGGGCTTCAATCCATCGGACGACTCCCTGTTCTCATAACCTTTCCGGCGTCATCGGAAAAAGACGCAGGGAAGGCTATTCGACCCAGCCGGTGACGTAGAGGTTGATAAGGGGACGGGAGGGGGAATTGGTGGTCAGGGTGCAGATAAGGAGGACCTCCCCTTTCGGAAGCCCGGCGGTATCAAGCGTGACGGTAAAAGACCCCTTCATTCCCGGTTGGACGGAAGGAATTTCCCCGCAGGTCAGATGGGAAGTCTCCCCGTCGAATTTATACACCTGGAAAGGTGATTTTCCCTCATTTTTCAAAGTGAATTTCCCTTTTATGACAGCTCCGGCCTTCACCTTGCCGAAAGCCCATTCCCCGGATTCGAACATGGGCCGGGAACCGTTCTTCCTCTGCGTTTCCGTCCAGGAATTGAAATCCTCCTTGGTATAGGCATAGAATCCGATTACCGGATGGCCGCTGCCTATCAGAGGATTAGGCTCGGAGACTATGGCCTCGGCGCCGCGGGCCACGGAGGGACGCTCTTCCTTTCCTACGGATACGTTATACGTTTTCCCGTTGACGACAGGAGTGGCATAATAATAATTCTTCCCCCATCTGGAACGGGAAGAAGATACGGTATATTGCAGTTTAGCCGTGCTCCCGGCAGGAACCGGATTCGGAGAAACCGACACCTGAAGGCCTTCCGAAACGTCTTTGAAAGAAATCCTGGCAGGGGAAGAACCGGTGTTCGCAACGACCATCTCCCCGCTCTTTCGCTGCCCCTGTGAAAGGTTCCCGGCCTTTATGTCTATGGACTTGAAGCCAAGGGGGCCGAACTTGAAGCGGTAAAGCTCGGAAAGGGACTGTTTCCTGTCATGGGCAGTCCCCCTCAGATGGAGGATAATCGGCTGCTTGTATCCTGAAACATAAACCGTCAGGGACTTGTCGAACGGATAGGGGCCGTCCGTGTTCGTATAGGTCGCCTTGACCGTTCCCTTCTCCCCGGGTTTCAAAGGCTTCTTGGTCCAATCGACGTCCGTGCAGCCGCAGGAAGTAGCGACGTTGTATATGACCGCAGGCTCTTTTCCTATGTTGGTGACGGTAAATGAGCAACTTACCGGACCGTCTGCAATCAAGATGTCTCCAAAATCATGCACGGTCCTGTCCAGGCGCACGACGCCGCCGAAATCCACTCCTTCCTGCCCCCAGGCGCTGACGCCGAGGCAGGACAGCAATGCCATTATTTGAATCAAACGTCTCATACGTCCACGAAGTTAATCAAATATTTTGCCATTTTGCCAAAAATACCTACATTCGCACTCACAAACTATTTAAAACCCTAACTATGGCTTACAAAATTTCGGAGACTGACTGCGTTGCATGCGGAACATGCCTTGGAGAATGCCCTTCCGGAGCTATTAGCGAAGGCGACGTTTACCATATCGATCCCGATATCTGCGTGGATTGCGGTACCTGCGCTGACGCTTGCCCCATGGGAGCCATCAGTCCCGCTTAAAAACAGAGAGGTCTTGTAAAAGACTAGGGGACATCCTGACGATTCAACAATTCCGTCAGGATGTCCT
>CAMOVV010000238.1 GCA_946627685.1 uncultured Bacteroidales bacterium | reverse complement strand
CCAAAAAATGTAGTACGTGCAGCAAAAAAGGGGGTAAAGCGATGCACGTACTCCAAAAAATGCAGTACGTGCAGCAGTTTTAAGCCGGACAGGTCGCAGCATTCCCCGGCGGGCCGCCAGTACGCATGTCACGACGCCAACCAAATAGACATTTCATTGCTGTCGTGGCAGGGTTTTCCGGAAAACTGGACATTTTCATGTCACGACGCGGCCGTTTCGTTGCTGTCGTGACGGCAGATTCTTCGCTGACGCTCAGAATGACAGGAAGTTTCGCTCAGAATAACAGGACACCGGCCGGAGTGGCGGAAGTACCCGGCGAAGCCTTTTTCAGCGAGCCGGGACTTTCGCCCGGAGGCGGGGGAAAGATTCTTCGCTGACGCTCAAAATGATAGGACGCTTCGCTCACATGTCACGACGCCAACCTTCCGGCGGCTGTCGTGGCAGGCCTCAGACGTACTCCTGGTCCGGCTCGTTGAAGGGCTGGAGGAAGGGATTGTGCGTGCGCTCCGTGGCGATGTCCGTGGAGGGTCCGTGGCCGGGATACACCTCAACGCCGCCCGGAAGGCCCATGATTTTCTCCATAAGGCTGACTATGAGGACGTCATAGTCGCCAAGCGGGAAGTCCGTACGGCCTATGGTACCTGCGAAAAGGGTGTCCCCGCTGAAAAGGAGCCCGTCTTTTTCATCATAGAAGCAGACTCCGCCGGGAGTGTGTCCGGGCGTGGCAATGACCTTGAAAACGGTTTTTCCGACGCGCAGCTCGTCGCCGTCTGAAATGTCAACCGTGGAGAACGACGTGTCGGGGGCCCTGAGGCGGAGGCCCGTCGCCATGTCGCCGGAGATGGCAAGGACAGGTTTGTCGGCAGGATGCATATATACGGGCACCCCCGGGAAGGAGGCGACGCCGCAGATATGGTCGAAGTGGCCGTGGGTCAGCCATATCGCCTTCAGTTTCAGTTTGTTCTCCTCAATGAAACGGCTCAGTTCAGGAGCCTCCGAAGGACGGTAGCAGCCCGGGTCTATAATCACTGCCTCAAGGCTTTCGTCCCACACGAGGTATGTTTTTTCCTCCAGGTAGTTGAAGGTAAAGGAGCGGATGTTCAGCATGGGACTTATTTGGAAGGGGTTCTGTAAAATTCGAGAAGACCGGCCTGATAGACGTATTCGTAGCGGGCCTGGGAAAGGTTGGACTCCGCCTCGAGGAAGGCGTCCCTGGCCTGGGTGTATTCCGTGATGCCGGCCTTTCCGTTTTCATATTTCGCTTCGACGAGTTCAAAACTCTTGCGGGCGGCGGAAAGGGCCTGTCCGGAGCTCACGAACTTTTCGTAAGCGGCATTGGCATTGAACCAGGCCTGCTGGATTTCCTTGTAGAGGGCCTTGCGGGTGTTTTCCAGCTGAAGCTCCTGGTTTGTCTTCTGCAGGGTGGCCGAGCGGACAGCGTTACGGGAGGCGAACTTGTTGAAAATGGGGATGGAAAGGTTGATGCCGATGTACTGGCTGAAATTGTTTTTCATCTGGTCGGCAAAGGTGCCGTTGTTCATTCCAGAGGTGGTGTAGTAGTTGGTGCCGACACCGCCGGAAAGGGAAAGGGAGGGAAAGAAAGTGGAGCGGGCGATGGCGATGGACTCGTCCGCCGCCTTCAGCCTGGTCTCACCTGCGAGGATGGCCGGCCTGAGGCCGAGGGCGTCGGCATAAACCGCTTCGGGATAAGGGAGAATACCGGAGGGCTCGGAAGGGAGGGGGTCGGCCGTGTCAAACCCTTCGGGCGAAGGAAGTTCCAGAAGCTGGGAAAGTTCCAGAAGGGCAAGGCGGAGGTTGCTGTGGGCCTGGGTGAGGGAGAGGCGGCTGTTCCCCAGAACCGCCTGCTGCTGCGCGACTTCCACGGCGCTGGCTTTTCCGGCAGCTTCCATCGCCGTAAGCCTTTCCACCTGAAGGGAGTCCAGCTCCACCTGACGGGAGGCTATGGCAAGAATCTCTTTGCTGTAAAGGGTCTGGTAATAGGCCTGGGAAACGGCAAGGCGGATGTCATCCTTCATCTTGGAAAGGTCGGCGGAGGCGGCCTCGAGGTTCAGCCTGTCCTGGAGAATCTGGTGCCTTATCCTCATTCCGTTGAATACGGGCACGCTGGAGCCGATGGAGAAGGACGTGGATGTGGTGTTGGTGTTGGCGTAGGTGTTCTCGTAGGTGAGGCCGCGGCCGAAGGAGAAATTTTCCCCGGCGGAGGCGTTAAGGTCGGGAAGGCGGCTGTTCTCGGAGGAGTTAAGCTCTATCGAGGCCTGGTCCACCGCGAGGGAAGCCTGGCGGACGGAAATGTTGTGTTCTATGGCCCAGGCGATACATTCATCCAGGGACCAGGGGCCGCGCCGCTCCTGCGAAAAAGCCAGGGCTGCAAGGAGGGTGAAGGCCGCCGTGATATATATTCTCTTCATGATTACTCGATTATCTTGTTTCCCCTGAGTTTCTCGCTTCCTTCGAGACCGGATTTTATCTCAATGTCCACACCGTTGCTGGTTCCCGTCGTGACGGGGGTCTTCCTGTAGGTGCTGTCGCTCTGGGCGACGTACACGAATGCCGACTCCCCTTCAAACGACACGGCGCTCTCGGGCACGGAGACCACGTTTTCGGCCCTTTCAAGGACGATGGTGGCGTTCGCGCTGTAGCCCGAGCGGATGGTGGCCCGCTCGGGAACGGTGACGGCCGCCTTCACCTCGAATTCGTTGGTCCCGTTGTTTTCGGTGGCCTTCGGGGCTATGTATTCCAGCACGGCGTCGAACTTCAGGTCCTGGAGGGCTCCGACGGTGATGGTCATGGGCATGCCGGCGGATATGCGGCCGACCTCGGTTTCATCCACCTTCCCGTTGAAAATAAGGTCGTTCATGTCAGCCACGGTGGCTATGGTGGTTCCGTCGTTGAAGGTGTTGGACTGGATTACAGAGTTTCCAACCTTCACGGGGATGTCCAGGATAAGGCCCGAAATCGTGGAGCGGATAAGGGTGGAGCTGGAGTTGGCGTTGCTCCTGGCCACGCCGTCGCGGACGACCTCCAGGGACTCCTGGGCCGCATTGAACTCCTCGGTTGCCTGGGAAAAGGCCTGGGAGTAACGGTCGTACTCTTCGGAGCTTACCAGTTTCTTGTCGAAAAGGGCCTTCTCCCGC
>CAMOVV010000237.1 GCA_946627685.1 uncultured Bacteroidales bacterium | reverse complement strand
GCATGAGATTGTGGTCGGCGGGAGTAATGTCGAGGAGCTGGATCAGCTCGGTTGTATTTACGTTGATATTCGCCATAGTGGTATTATATACAAGTTGTAATGAGGATTCTTTCGCCTAGAATCCGATTCGGTTGCGATTCTCCTTACGGTCCAGAATCTCCTCCTGGCAGTAACCCTCCAAGGACGAAAGTGTGGGCTCGTTTCCGGAAAGGACATATTCAACGGTACTCTTCCGTGCGATGTTCTCGATGTTGCCGCCGGAGAAGGCATACTTGTCGGCAAGAACGGCCGCGTCCTCATCCGAGAGACCTGGAATCATGGACTTCCAAATCTTGGCACGGGAGTCTTTCTCGGGCATCTTGAACTCAACTTTGAAGATGAACCTACGCTCGAAGGCAGGGTCCAGGTTGGAGAGGAGGTTGGTGGTGGCGATGAGGATGCCCTCGATGCTTTCCATCTCCTCCAGGATGATGTTCTGGATGGCGTTGTTCATCTGGTCGACGCTCTGCTCGACGTTCTCTATACGCTTGGTGAAGACCGCATCCGCCTCGTTGAAAAGCAGGATGGGAGCCTTTTCCTTGCCTTTGCACATGGACCGGTAAATCTTGAACACACCACGAACCGCCTTCTCGCTATCACCAACCCATTTGCTCTTGAGCTTGGTCATGTCCACGCGGAAGATGTCCCTGCCGCTGCGACGGGCAAGTTCGTATACGCTGGCGGTCTTGCCAGTGCCCGGGGCACCGTAGAAGATGGCATTGAACCCCTTGCGCATTCCTGTGGAGAGAAGACGTCTCTGAACCTCCTTGAAATTCTCGGCGTCAAGGAGGTCCTCCAGGCGGGCTACCTGAGCGCTCTCCGCCTCGTTGAAGAAGAGCTCCTTCTCCTGGATAGTTTCAGCGCTGACGATATCGCGATGACGGACGGTTTCCTCCGGGGTCAAGACTACATCGTTGAAGAACTCTGCCATTACCTTGTCGGAAAGGGACAAGGAGCCCGTGTCCACGAATCCATCCTCTATGGCAAAGCAGACGAGGCCGCTACGCTGCAAGGACATGTGCTCGTTTGCGATGCGACGCTTGATGCATTCGTCATCCTCCATGAACTCGGTGAAGTTCGTGAGAGTCTCGATATCCACGGATTTGTTCCCATGAGTCACGTAGCGATGGCAGATGTAATAGAACATCCTGCGCTCTGTATTGGTGCAATCGGAGTAGAGAGCAGATTCCAACGCTTTCTTGCAGAAGGAAAGATGGTCGTTGTAGCTCACCAGGCCATCCAGCTCTTCAAGAAGCCGATCCGCATCTATATTGTCGCTCCTAAACGCACCGAAGAACTTCCGGAAACGGGAGAAGAGCTCCTCCGTCGTCAAGCCGGACATCTTCACCGGGTTGAACTCCCCATTGCTCTCAACCGCCTTCAGCGTCTCAGGGCTCACCCTATAGCAGCGACGGCCGCCACGCCCCCCGCCAATCTGGATGATTCCAGCCTTGTCCATGTCGCGGAGCTTCTTGTGGTAGCGGATGAACTCGATATTCGTGCAACCGAGATACATGGCCAGGTCCTCGTCGTCCATGAGGTTGTTGGTGGCCGACTTCTCGAGGATGGCGGCAAGAAGCACCGCTCCCTGGTTGTCGATATGGTAGCGCTCGGCGACGTAATCGATATCGTCACGGAGCTCCTGGATAGTATCGGCGGAAAGGCCGGTGGAATTTACCTTACGGAAAATGCGGTTCAGGCAGGCCGCCTGGGTCTGGACCGTCTCGTCCTCGGAAATGAAGTTCTTCTCTTCAAAGATGGTGGATTCTCTTTTGCTTCTCATATTCGTCAGTTCGTTTTCCTATTTATACCTATTTACGTCCGCTTTCTTGCATATTCCTTTCAAGAAGGTCTCGCAGTGCCTTGCGGGCACGGCAGCAGCGGATGGTGGCCGCATTGGGAGAGCATCCCAAGATCTCGGCAATCTCCTGCGGACGCTTGCCTTCCGATAGGAGGGCAATGATACTCCTGTATGCTTCTGGAAGCCTTTCCACTGCACGAAGGATGGCTTCAAGTCCTTCGTCCTCCATCATTAGAGTGTCGGGAGACTTCTCAGTCATTACATCGTTCTCCTGGGCAGGGGAGCCCTCCCGGGCCTTGGCCCTGCGTATATGATCCAACAAGGTATTACGTGCGATACGTCCGACCCAGGTCTGGAATGAGGCCTTGGCCGGGTCGTATGAATCACGGTGGCTCCACGCCTTGGCCACGGCCTCGGCGACAATCTCCTTCCTATCCGATTCCTGGAGCTTGTATTTCCAGGCGGAGGTAAGGCCGATAACGGCGAGGGTGGCCGCTTTGAGCGCCGCTTCGGCGTCAAAGACAAAAGTCCGTCCGGTTTTGGCCATAGGCTTAGGCAATGGCGGATATCAGTCGGACATAGGCCTGGAACTGGTCGGTGGCGATGGTCTCGTAGACCTTGTCGTCATCGACGAGGTCCCACCAGGGGCGGGACTCGTCCCGATAGACCTCCGCAACGGGTGCTCCGCAGCGGATTCGGTCCAGACGGCTTTCCGTCTCGGCGGGAAGGACACTCTTGAGAACAAAGGGGATGGTGGGGCGCGCGACCTGCGCGGCTACAGCGATGTTTGTCGTCATGGCAGATAGTTTTGGTTTTCTATTGATACTAGCGGGTAATGATCCACCGCGGCTGATTCCGCAGCTCGGTTGGCGTCACCGGACCGTCGTCCGGCTACTCTACGACTGAAAGGCACCCTATACCGATCAGAAGGCATGAGTATATACGCGCCACCCGACAGAAAGTTTCACTTTTCGACGAAAAAACTCGGAAAAGTGTCGAGTGCCATCATGAGGTTACTTTTAATAGGAGATTCATAGTCAGTCTGGCTCGCCGGATTTGCCGGCCGCATTCACTCATACTCGAGATACGACAGATTCTTTCAGCACCTTCAACAAATTTTCACATACACGCATTCCTCGTATAAGCATTCGTCACCGATGAAAGAAATCCCCAACAAGACAGTATGAATAGCAGAAATACGACAACGGAATGGACATAGCGATTAACACAAGGCCCCCGCGTGAACGCGTCCGCCAGTTGGAGATGAAGGCCATCCATAAGCTATCTTCACCAAAGGTCCGTTCCCGCCTTGCACA
>CAMOVV010000236.1 GCA_946627685.1 uncultured Bacteroidales bacterium | reverse complement strand
AGGTGGGGAAGGGGGATGGGGAGGACGGAAAGGGAGGGGGAGACGCCCTCGTGGAAGGGGAGCAGGCCGATGATGTTTTCCGAGGCGGCGGCCGCGGATTCCACAGCCGCGGGGGATTCGGAAACGAAGACGCTGAGCGCCCTGTCGTCGTCCGGCAGGAGGTCAAGGTAGGGACTCCACACGGCAAGGCCCTTCCCTTCGGGGAGCCTGTCGAGGGAAACGTCGGCGGGAGAGGAGGATACGGCGCAGGCGCGGACGGTGCCGCGGAGGGTCGCGGTGTTCAGCAAATCCGCTTCCCCGGTCCTTTTTCTTGTGAACAGCCTGAAGTCGAAAGGAGAATTTGTATCTTTTTTATTATAAGGAGAAATTATGAATTTCAGGTCGGGAGAGGACAGCCTCAAGCCGGAAACGAGCTTAGGCAAAAGGTAGTCCGTGCAGTAGGGACAGGCCTGGACCCTTACTTCCCCCCTGTGGGAAATCCTCGAAGAGGGGCCGAACGCGGAGTCCATGGCCCCGTACCACCGGAGAATCTGCCCGGCGTACCGGAGAAAGGCTTTGCCCTTGTCCGTGAGCCTTGCAGCCCCTCTCTGCCTGTCGAAAAGGGGCTCTCCGACCTCCTTTTCAAGTTCCGCTACGTTCTGGCTCACGGCAGGCTGGCTGATGCCTATTTCGCGGGCCGCCGCGGTGAAGCTTCCGCTCTTTGCCACTGCCATGAACACTTTGAGCCTGGTATCTTCGAACATGATAAATTTTTCTTATATGCAAATATACCCAACAAAAGAAAAATATCGAATCTTTTTTATATTTGTAATCCTGAAAAATGAATAAACATATATTATAATCCAATGAAAAGATTCTTTTTTGCAGTTGCTGCCGCCTTCATGGGCCTGACGGTCCTTGCGCAACAGCCCCAGCCTCTTCCCAACGACCCTGCCGTAAGAAAGGGTCAGCTTGAGAACGGGCTCACCTATTACATCCGTCACAACGACCTCCCCGCCCAGAGGGCGGAGTTCTATCTCGCCACCAACGTCGGCGCCATCCAGGAAACCCCCGACCAGGACGGCCTCGCCCACTTCCTGGAGCACATGTGCTTCAACGGCACCAAGAACTTCCCGGGAAAGAACATCCTGGACTGGCTCCAGAGCATCGGCGCTTCCTTCGGAGGCAACGTGAACGCCTCCACCGGCGTGGAGCACACCCAGTATATGCTCAACAATATCCCCCTGGTGAGGCCCACCGTGGTGGATACCTGCCTTCTCATCATGCATGACTACTCCCATTTCGTCACCAACGATCCCAAGGAAATCGACGCCGAGAGGGGAGTCATCATCGAGGAAAGGCGTTCCCGCCGCAACGCCTCCTGGAGAATGTACGAAAAGTCCCTCCCTTATTACTACGGCGATTCCAAGTATTCCACCTGCACCCTCATCGGAAGCCAGGAGAACCTCGAGACCTTCAAGCCCGAGTCCCTGTGGAACTTCTACAAGACATGGTATCGTCCCGACCTGCAGGCTGTCATTGTCGTAGGTGACGTTGACGTGGACGAGGTGGAGCAGAAGATAAAGACCATCTTCGCCGACATCCCCGCCGCCGAGAATCCCGTGCCGAAGGAAATGTATGCCATCCCCGAGAACGCGGAGCCCATTGTCGGAATCATCACCGACCCCGAGGCCACCGTCCCTTCCTTTGAAATCCTCTGGAAGAGCGAGGCCATGCCTAATGAGATGAACGCCACCGTCATAGGTTTTATGACGGATGTGGTGAAAAACCTCATAGGAATGGTCATGTCCGAGAGGTTCGGCGATATAACCTCCGTGGCCAATCCTCCCTTCCTCGCCGGAAGTTTCGGAATCGGTGAATTCACCGAGACCATGGAGGCCGCAGACGCCACCGTTTCCCTCAAGGAGGGTGAGATTCTTCCGGGTCTGAGGGCCTTCATGACTGAAATAGAGAAGATGAAGAGGTACGGGTTTACCGACGCCGAGGTGACAAGGGCCAAGGACAACCTTCTCTCCATGTATGAGAAAGCCGCCAACGAGGCTTCCACCCGCAAGAACCCCGAGTTCATCAGCGGACTCATCAACAACTTCTTCGAGCATTATCCCTACATGGAACCCGCCATGGAGTATGAACTTGCAAAGCAGATATGCTCCCAGATAAACGGCTCCGTCCTCAGCCAGGTTGCCGCCCAGGTCATTACCGACGAGAACCAGGTCATCATTTACAAGGGCCCCGAGAAAGAGGGTATCGCGACTCCTTCGAAAGAAGAGGTCCTCGCCGTGATGCAGGAGGTGAAATCTTCCGATATCCAGGCGAATGCCGAGGAAAACGTCGCGGAGCCCCTCCTCGATCCTTCCGCCCTCAAGGGTTCGAAGGTGAAGAAGGTGTCCTCCTCCATCTACGGCTCCACCGAATGGACCCTTGCCAACGGGGTGAAGGTCGTAGTCCTTCCCACCGAGTACAAGAAAGACCAGATTATCTTCAACATCTACAAGAGCGGCGGCAAGAGCCTTATCCCCACGGAAGACCTCGGGTCCTTCGAGGATAACATTTTCTCTCTCTTCCTGAACAATTCCGGAGTGTCCCGTTTCAAGGGTACCACCCTTTCCAAGATGCTCTCCGGCAAGAATGTGAGCGGAAATCCCTACATCGGCGCCCTCTATAACGGCGTGTCCGGCACTTCCAGCGTGAAGGACTTCGAGACGGCTCTCCAGCTTCTCTATCTGGAATGGACCGACCCCCGCTTCGACCAGGAAGAGTTCGACCAGGGCATCAACCAGCTCCGTTCCTTCCTCCCCAACTATGTCAAGCAGCCCAATTTCAAGCTTCAGCAGCAGGCCAGGCAGACCCTCTACGGAGACAACCCCCGCATGGTCATGATTGACGAGGCCCTGCTCGACAAGGCCAGCCTGCAGACCGTGGAGAAGAACTACCGCAACCTGTTCAAGGATGCCGCCGGAGCCGTCATGGTGATTGTCGGAGACGTCGTTCCCGAGAGCATCAAGCCTCTTGTGGAGAAGTACGTCGGTTCCCTGCCCAAGGGCAAGAAGACCACTCCCTGGACCGACCCCAAGACGGATGTGATTCCCGGCGTGAGGGAGAATGTGTTTACGGTTGACATGGAGACTCCGATGACCACCGTCCTTCAGGTTTATACCGATTATTCGAGGCC
>CAMOVV010000235.1 GCA_946627685.1 uncultured Bacteroidales bacterium | reverse complement strand
AGCGCTCCCAGGGTCATCCCTGCGTCCGAGCGGGACCTGATGGTCTCAATGAGCCAGACATATTTCCCAATCAGTTCCCCTACCATCTTGTACAAAAACATGACACATTCACAAATATAGGAATTTTAATTATATTTGTAAACAACGCATCGATATGGTACGCAGCGAACTTGAAAGCGACATACAGTATCTGCCAGGGGTAGGTCCCAAACGTGGGCAGCTTCTTCGCAGCGAGCTGGGAGTGAACACTTTCGGCGACCTTATCAGGCTCTATCCCTTCCGCTACATTGACCGCAGCGGCGTTCAGAACATTTCCGACGTGACCTCCGACGCGGCCTATATCCAGATTCTGGCGAAGGTGGTGCGCGTCACCCTCATGGGACAGCACAGCCAGCCCCTTCACGTCAAGGAGATGACAGCCACCCTCGGGGGAAGGGACGACAGCCAAATACGTTTCAATACGGTAAAAAGGCTGTCCGCCATCGTCGCGGATGCCACGGGGGAGATGGAAATAGTCTTCTTCAAGGGCATCAAGTATATGTGGAGCAGGCTGATACCGGGAGCGAACTTCGTCTTTTTCGGAAAGCCTACCGTGTTCAACGGGAGGGTCAACATGGTTCATCCCGAGGTGGACAACGTTCCCCAGGGCGGAGGAGGAGGGGCGCCCGGGACCCTCACGGGGGTTTATGCCAGCACCGAGAAACTGAAAAATTCCGGAGTCACCAACAAGGTGATGACCCGTCTGATGGGCCTGGCCCTCGACCGCTGTCTCGGAGAGGTCACCGAATCCCTTCCCGACCGTATCCTGAAGGAGAAGGGCCTGGTCCCCTTGAGGTTCGCCCTTCGCAACATCCATTTCCCGTCCGACACCACAGCCCTCGCAAAGGCCACCTATCGTCTGAAGTTTGAGGAACTGTTCTTCCTCCAGCTTTCGCTCCTGAAGCAGAAATACGTCCGGAGCAGAAGCGAGGTGGGCCTGAGGATGCCGAAGGTGGGGGCTGCCTTCAACAAGTGCTACGACTCCCTTCCTTTCGGCCTCACAGGCGCGCAGAAACGGGTTATCCGGGAGATACGAGCGGACATGACCGGAGGCCATCAAATGAACCGCCTCCTCCAGGGAGACGTCGGATCGGGAAAGACAATGGTGGCTGTCCTCACCTGCCTCATCGCCGTAGGGAACGGCTACCAGGCCTGCATCATGGCTCCTACCGAAGTCCTCGCCCAGCAGCACTACAACAATATCAGCAAATATCTCTCGCCCACAGGCGTAAGCTGCGCCCTTCTCACGGGAAGCACCAAGGCTTCCGAGAGGAAGAAGATACACGCCGCCCTGGAAGACGGGAGCCTGGGCATCATCGTCGGAACCCACGCCCTCATCGAAGATACCGTCATATTCAAGAATCTAGGCCTGGCCGTAATCGACGAGCAGCACCGCTTCGGCGTGGAGCAGCGCTCGCGGCTGTGGAAGAAGACGTCTTCCGGCATTCCCCCTCATGTGCTGGTCATGACTGCGACCCCCATTCCCAGGACCCTCGCCATGACCCTTTACGGCGACCTCGACGTCAGCGTCATCGACGAGATGCCTCCCGGGAGGAAACCGGTCCAGACCGTCCTTCTCGCCGAAAGGGACAGGGGAAGGCTGTACAATTTCATAAAGAAACAGATAGCCTCCGGGAGGCAGGCCTTTATTGTCTATCCCTTGATTTTCGAGAGCGAAAAGCTTGATTACCAGAACCTTGAAAAAGGCTATGAGGACATCGTGGCGGCATTCCCGTTCCCCCCGTACAAGGTGGCGATAGTCCACGGACAGCAGACCAACGACGTGAAGAACTTCAACATGGAAGCCTTTGCCGCCGGTAGGGCGAACATCCTTGTCTCGACCACCGTCATCGAAGTCGGGGTGGACGTTCCCAACGCCTCCGTAATGGTGATAGAAAGCGCGGAGAGATTCGGCCTGTCCCAGCTTCACCAGCTTCGCGGCAGGGTGGGAAGAGGCTCCGAGAAGTCCTACTGCGTGCTCATGCACGGGCAGAAGGTGTCGAAGGAGTCGCAGAAACGGCTGGAAATGATGGTGGCGACGGAAAACGGCTTCGAACTGGCCGAGGAAGACATGAAGATGAGGGGCCCCGGAGACCTTGAGGGCACCCAGCAGTCCGGCCTTCCGATTTCGCTCAACATCGCCTCCCTTGCCAGGGACGGAGGGATCCTGTCCGACGCCAGGAACTACGCCACCCACATACTCGATGCTGACCCCACTCTTGAAAAGCCTGAAAACAAAATCCTTGCGGAGGAGCTCCGCAAGGACAAATACTACAGGCAGGATTTCAGCAAAATTTCCTAATCCTTCCTTTTCCAAAGCCTCGACATCTCCTCGAGCGTCTTTCCCTTCGTCTCTGGAACAAGCTTCCACACGAAGACCGCCGCGATGATGCAGATTACTCCATAAATGGCGTAAGCGGTGAAATGACCGAACTTCACGCCCATTTCCCCGACCCTCATGTTGTACATCGGCACGAAAGTGGACGAAACGATGAAGTTGAAAATCCACTGGAAGGCCACTGCGATTGCTGTCGCGTGGCTGCGGATCGTGTTGGGGAAAATCTCGGAGATAAGCACCCAGCAGATGGGGCCCCAGCTGAACATGAACGAGGCGCTGTAGATGAGGATGCTGATGACGGGGACGAGGGCGGGCACCTCCACGAGGTTGCTGAAAGCCACCCCGAGGGCGCCGACCGCCATGAGAACCGAACCCCATATAAGCAGGGGCTTCCTTCCTATCTTTTCCACCGTCAGGATGGCCACGAGGGTGAAGGTGATGTTCACGACGCCCATCAGCACCGTGTATGCCATAGGACTGCCCATTCCCATGGATTCGAATATCCTGGGGGCGAAATACAGCACGGCGTTGATGCCGATCGCCTGCTGGAAGACGCTGAGCATGATGCCCACGAAGATGACAAGCCAGCCGAAGGTGAAGAGTTTTTCGGTCTTTGCGGTGGCCGTGCCCTTGATGGCGGAAAGGATACTGAGCGCAGGCTCCTTGCCGTTGATTTTGCTGAGCACCTCGAGGGCCTTGTCATCCTGCCCGTTGAGAACAAGATACCTGGGCGTCTCGGGAACGAGGAGAATCAGAAGGGCGAAAAGGGCGGCGGGGACGGCCTCGCTGACGAACATGAGCC
>CAMOVV010000234.1 GCA_946627685.1 uncultured Bacteroidales bacterium | reverse complement strand
AATACTTCGCATTGAATTTCTTTTCAGTCATTACAAATTTAATAACAGGTTTATATTTTGCTTGCTGTCAAGAACTGCAAAGATAAGTATTATTTGTTTCAGACGAACAAATATTTCAAGATAATCAGCACGGCCAGCACATACATCACCGGGGTTATCTTCTTGAACTTGCCGGTGAAGAAGTTGAGCACCACATAGGAGAGAAGTCCGATGAGGATACCGTTGGAAATGCTGTATGTGAATGGCATGAGGGTTATGCAGAGGAAGGCGGGGACGGCTTCGCTGTAGTCGGTGAGGTCGATTTCGGCAACGGAGGACATCATCATCAGGCCGACCACAACGAGGGAAGGGCAGATGGCCGAGGCGGGGATGGCCAGAAATACGGGGGACAGGAAAAGGGCCAGGCCGAAACAGGCCGCAATCGTGAGGGAAGTGAGCCCGGAACGTCCTCCCTGGGCCACTCCGGCGGAGCTTTCCACGCAGGTGGCCACGGTGCTCGTGCCGAGGGCCGCACCCAGGGTGGCCCCGAGGGCTCCGGTCAGGAAGGCCCGGTTCATCCCGGGCACGTTCCCGTTTTCATCCTGGAAATGAGCCTTGGAGCAGACTCCGAGAAGGGTGCCGATGGTGTCGAAAAGGTCCACGAAAAGGAAGGTGGCCACGACGACGAACATATCCACGCTGAATACCTTGGAAGGGGAAAGGTCGAATTTGAGGAAGACCGGCTCGACCGAGGGGGGAAGGCCCGCCACGCCGTTGAAAACGGTGAGGTTCATGGGGATTCCTATGAGGGAGGTGAGGATTATGCCTATGAGAAGGGCCCCGGGGACGCCGAGTATGAGAAGGATGCCGGTAATCACGATGCCGATGACCGAAAGCAGGCCGGCCCCGTGGGTGATGTCGCCAAGGGTGATGAAGGTGGCCGGGTCATCCATCACCACTCCCCCGCTCTTGAGGCCGAGGAAGGTGATGAAAAGGCCTATTCCCACGGTGATGGCCTTTCGCATGGAAACGGGGATGGCATCCACCAGAATCTTCCAGAAACCGCTGAGGGCCAGGAGGATGAATATCACTCCCTCTATGAACACGGCGGTCAGGGCGAACTTCCAGTCATAGCCCATCGCCCCGCACACGGTGAAAGCGAAAAAGGCGTTGAGGCCCATTCCGGGAGCAAGGCCGAGGGGCATCCTCGCGATGAAGGCCACGAGGAGGGTGGAGAAGGCCGCGGAGAGGGCCGTAGCCGTAAACAGGGCGTTTTTGTCCATCCCGGTCGAAGAGAGGATGGAAGGGTTCACGGCAAGGATATAGGACATCGCGAAGAAAGTGGTGAGACCGGCCGCAATCTCCGTGGACAGTTTCATCTTTCCTTTGTCGAATCCAAACAAGGTTTTAAGCACGTCTGTTTTCATAATGGCACAAATGTACGCAAAAAAAGAGGTCTTTCCCCTAAAAAGAAGGGATTTTTGAAGTTCCCCTGAAAATGGTTATTTTTGAAAAAAATATCATTGTCATGAAACTCAAAACCATCCTAACGCTATGCCTGGCCCTTTTCGGGACGGTGTTTTCCGCAAAGGCGGGCAAGGTCGTAACGGACAGCCTCTACAGCTCCGTCCTGGACTCCCAGGTCAAGTTCAACGTCTATCTTCCCGACAGCTTCGGCCACACGGACAGGCTCTATCCCGTGGTCTATCTCCTCCACGGCCTGAGCGACGACTATACGGCCTGGGTGACCAAGGGCAACATGCAGACCGTCATCGACGAACTCATCGGCACCGGAGAAGCGAAGGAAATGGTCATAGTTATGCCTAACGCCGGCGGTCCGGACACCCACAACACCTGGAACGGCTACTTCAACATGCCGGGCTGGAGGTATGAAGACTTTTTCTTCGGAGAATTTGTCCCCGCCGTGGAAAAGAAATACAGGATAGTCTCCGACAAGGGCCACAGGGCCGTGATGGGTCTGTCCATGGGAGGAGGAGGCAGCACGGTCTATGCCCAGAGGCATCCTGACATATTCTCGAGCTGCTACGCGATGAGCGCCTGGCTGGACAACCGAATGAGGGAAGTGGGCGCCGATACGAAGAAAGACTGCCTCTACTACGTATGCCAGGCAGTGAACGACCACTCCGCCCTTGAATTCGTGGACAAGGCCGACGAGGCGACCCTCGAGGCCCTAAGGAGCGTAAAATGGTTCTTCGACTGCGGGGACGACGACTTCCTTCTCGACATCAACGTCGCCCTCTACCAGAAAATGCGGGACCGCAGGGTGAAAAGCGAGCTTCGAGTCCGCAACGGCATCCACAACTGGGAGTACTGGCACCTAGCCCTTCGTCTCGCCCTTCCCTTCGCTTCACGCAATTTCGACTGATACGGCCTGAACGTGGGCAAACAAGAATCCCGGCCTCCAATCCGTTGAAGGCCGGGATTTTACATATTCTGAAGGAACTTAAATCGTGCCCTGCTCGAGCATGGCCTGGGCGACCTTCATGAAGCCGGCGATGTTGGCTCCCTTGACATAGTCCACGGAGCCGTCGGCCATGGTGCCGTACTTGACGCACTGGTCGTGGATGGCAGCCATGATGTGATGGAGCCTCTCGTCAACCTCGGCCGCAGTCCAGCTGAGGTGCTCGGCGTTCTGGGTCATCTCAAGGCCGCTCGTGGCCACTCCGCCCGCGTTGACGGCCTTGCCGGGAGCGAAGAGGATGCCGTTGTGCTGCATCCAGTGGATGGCATCCGGCTGGCAGCCCATGTTGGAGATTTCGAACACGGCCTTGCAGCCGTTCTTCTTCAGCTCCTGGGCGTCCTCGAGGCTGAGCTCGTTCTGGAAAGCGCTGGGGAAGGCGATGTCCACGGGAACGCTCCAGCTCTTCTTTCCGGCGGTGAACTTCGCCTTCTGGGGGAACTTCTCAGCCATATCTTCCACCCTGTTGCGGTTGGAAGCGCGCATGACGAGCATGTAGTCGATCATCTCGGGAGTGATGCCGTCGGGAATCTCGCAGACACCGTCGGGGCCGGAAATGGCCACCACCTTGGCGCCCAGCTGGACAGCCTTCTTGGCGGCTCCCCAGGCCACGTTGCCGAAGCCCGAAAGGGAAATCTTCTGTCCCGCGAGGTCGGTGCCTACCTTCTCGAGGGCGAGGTAGGCGAAGTACATGGCCCCGTAGCCGGTGGCCTCGGGACGGAGGATAGAACCACC
>CAMOVV010000233.1 GCA_946627685.1 uncultured Bacteroidales bacterium | reverse complement strand
TGGATAGAAAAGACCAACGCCATAGGTCTTGTTTCCAAACCAGGAAGATATGGGGGGACATATGCACACAAAGATATAGCTCTTGAATTCGGCACGTGGTTAAGTCCGGCTTTTCGGCTGTTTATCGTAAGGGAATACCAACGACTGAAAGCAGCCGAATCTAATCCACTTCTTTCCGACTGGAACGTAAAGCGAGTACTTAGTAAAGTGAATTATACGATTCATACTGACGCGGTTCGCGACTATATTGTCCCTCATCTTGTTTCAGAAAAAGAGATCCGGTTTGCTTACACTTCCGAGGCAGACCTAATCAATCTTGCCGTATTACATTACCCCGCTAAGGCTTGGAGAGAGGCAAATCCAGAACTTGCATCAAAAGGATTGAATCCAAGAGATGTTGCAACTATCAGCGAACTGATCGTGATAGGTAATCTTGAAAGCATGAATGCCACCTTGATTAAACGTGGCTTATCGCGCAGAAAGCGATATGAGATTCTCTCAGAGATTGCCAAGGAACAACTTGAACAGCTTAATCAAGCTGATACAGACAACAGATTTCGAGCATTGATTGGCAACAACCCAAAGTTGTTGGAATAAACCATAATAACATATTTTGATTACACTTTTATTATGGAGAGCGGGACGTAGTGATACGCCCCGCTCATTTTAGAAGTAATCCGATTCGAGCAGTTCTGTTAAACCTTTGATATCAACCATGTATCCGGTCTTAAGATCTTCTTTACTTTCCAAAGTCAAGTATGTCATATTGTTCATTGCCCAGTCTGGTTTCTTGAAGTAGGTTGGCTTTCGGACCTCGCTGTTGTCGTATAGCATTTTTGCCCGCAGGACTTCAAAAGTGTATCCTCTTCCGGCCTTTTCTGCTGCCTTTATAAGGTTATTGATACTTTCCGATAACGCATTAGTATAATTGTGGTCGAAGAAGTTGAATATCTCTTTGTGCCATCTTTCAACAGTCTTTACAACATTGCAGAAAGGCAAAAATACGTGGCGTTCCAAAGACGGTAAGTACGGATTCATTCAAAGATTCAGTCATCGTTCAAATCCGGGCCGGGAAGAGGCAGGGCGTTTTTGCCGACAGGGGCCTGAATGCCGTGGCCGATGGCCTTCATGGCAGCCTTGACGATGCTCTGCTTGCCGTCCACGAGACGTTTGGAGTTCTTCCGGAAGCCCTCCACGACCTTTTCCAGATTCTGTTCCAGTTCGGCGTTGGCATGACAGAAGATACCGACCCGCTCCACCATTTCCTGCGCGGCGCTAACGATTCCCGTAATGTTCTCCATCTGCTCCTTCTGCACCCAGGCCGTACGAATCAGGCGGAGGAAGGGTATCAGGGTCTCCTCGGTCGTAATGAGGACATTCTGCCGGAAGGCCTTGGCAAAGATGTCCTTGTCCTCCTGCTTTGCCAGCTGGTAGGCGCCGTAGTTGGGAATGAACATGATGACGTAGTCCAGCGTCTTGCGGCCCTCTACGTATTTCTGGTACTCCTTTCCGGTGAGTTCCTTGATATGGGACAGCACGGACTCGAGGTTGCGGCGGGAGGCGTCGGCCCTCTCCTCGTCGGTCTCGGCGGCGTAGTAGTCGGCAAGAGCGCTCATCGAGACTTTGGAGTCGATGAGGATATCGGTATCGTCCGGGAAATGCAAGGCGAAGTCCGGACGCATCCTTTTGCCCGTATCCTCGTTCATCAAGAGGCTGCCTTTGCGGTCGCGAAGCCAGAACTCGGCATCATAGTCGTGTCCTTCGCGAAGGCCTTCCTCTTTCAGGATATTCTCCAGAATGGTCTCCCCGAAAATGCCCTGCATCTTGTTACGCCCCTTCAGGGCGCTGGCCAGGTTCTCGGCCTTCGAGCCGATGGTTTCGGTCTGCTCCTTGAGGTGCTTGACCGTTTCGGCGAACTGTGTCTTGATGGAAGAACTCTCCTCGGCGTGGGATTTCTTCTGCGCCTCGAAAGCATCTTTCATGTCCTTGATATTCTGGTCGAGGCCTCCGGTAATGGCCTTCATGGTCTCCGAAGCCTCTTTCTTCAAAGCCTCCTCCCGCGCCCTGAGAATCTTCTCATTCTCCAAGGCAAGGGCCGTCTTGGCCGCCTCGATGGCCTTCTCCTGACCGGCCTTCAGCTCGGCAAGGGCTTTCTCGTGGCTGGCTTTTATCTCCGACATGGCAAGCTCATGCTGTTTCTTCTCATTGTCGCGAAGGGCCTCGGACATACGGATATCGGCCTCTTTCCGGATAAGGTCGGCATCACGCTCGGATACCTGGGAGTGGAGGGCGGTGATTTCCGTCTCCTTCCGGCCGAGTTCGGCGTCTATGCGGTCCAGCTCCTCCCTGAAAGCAGCCTTTGCCTTCCTCGAGGTGAGAATCCATATTATGACGATGGCTATAATGACAACCGCCGCGACTGCCGCTACTATGATGGTTGCGTTCATGTGTTTCTACGCTTTAAGTGATTCTATTTCAAATGAATCTGAACAGGTGTATCTTTCACGGAGAAAATGGTCACAGGCCCGAGAAGACCGGAAGGCAGAAGAGGACTGTCTGGAGTGAAGAAGTTCGAGGCGGCATAGGTCATCCTGCCCGGAGCCTCCCCACGAAGGTCTCCGATAAGCCTGTTCGCCCAAAGGTTTATAACCTTGATTTCAAGTTCGTTAACCCCGGGGTGCAGATATTCGGCGGGAATGTCAAGGCAGAACGGCGCCTTCCATGCCACGCCGATGTCATGGCCGTTCACGACCACCCGCGCCAGATTACCGACTTTTCCGAGCCCGAGCTCGAACCGGGCCGCTCCTTTCAGCTGTTTTCTCTTGAGAGTGAAGTTCTTACGATAGATGACCGTACCGGAATAGTATTTGACCGTCGGGTCGGAAGACTCGGTGTAGGACTTGAGGGCGTCAAACACCGTCTCGGACGGAGCGCCGAAGCCGGATACAAAAGACAGGGTCCAGGGGCCCTCCAGGGTGGCCACAGGCTTTTTCAGGCTTTTATATATGGGAAGCTTCTCCCCTGCCCGCTTTCCGATGACGATGAAAAATGCGTCATTCTCCTCGAAAGGAAGGTTAAGGATACGCCGTCCACCCTTCACCGCGACGGAACCGATGGCACGGATGCTGCCGTCAGCGGGGTCCAGGACCATAGCCTGTCCATCTCCACCTCCGACCATCAGACGGGCGTCCACCTTCGAACCGGAAAAA
>CAMOVV010000232.1 GCA_946627685.1 uncultured Bacteroidales bacterium | reverse complement strand
AGGACCTCTCCCACTCCCTCGGTAAGGAATACCGGATGACTCAGAGCCAGACTCAAAACGTCGACTCCGAATCCTTGCAGATATCCTTCCACCAGGAGGATATCATGCCCGTATCGAAGATTGAGACCCTGTCACAGGGTATCTTCTTCGGCAAGGTAGCTGATAACAACAACAAGAAAGAGAGAATCAAACGCAAGTTCTTCTGTGGCGAAGTGGACATCAATGTCAAGGAATGGATTGCAAAGGAAAAGAAATTCAAGAAACTCCCGCTTATCACCTCCTTTGACGATGACGCCATCATCGAATCGGTCCACGAAGACCAGCTTCGTAACCAAATCCTAGATGACTGGGCTACAGGGCAACTCCTTGAACAAGGAATCATCTCCGATACGGAGGAAATGGAACTCAGGAAACAGGCCCTCATAAAGACCCTGTCAAAGGGCAAGATAGAAGAACTCCTTATGGCAGAGGCCGAAAAGATGATTGAAGAGAATGTAGCCATCGTCGTAGACAAGAACTACAAACAAATCAAACAGGATATACGTGACCTCATTCACGAAGAACTGCCGGAGGACGAAGAAATAACGGACGAGACTGAGATAGAAGAGGAGGAGTCCGAAGACCCGATAAAGAAAATCCTTGAAGGGAAACAAGAATAATCACTTAAAAAACACATACCATGAAACAGTTTATCAAACATCAGGATGAAACCGTCCTCGAAGAAAGACGCTCATCACAACCCGCAATCATCAAAGACATCATCTACCTCGTACTCCTGTCCGCAGTGACGGTCTACCTCGTGCTGAACCTATGGTTCACCGAGGAAGACCTTGACCCGGTCTCCACCTTCGGTCTCATGGTGACCATCGGCAAGGGCCTCCTGTTCGCCTTAATGGGCGTGATGATAGTGTACTACATCAACGACATCGTAAGGCTCATTACGCAAAGGATTATCCTTACCGATAAAAGACTCGTCCGTTATCAATACTCCCTGTCCCCGAAGTACGATGAAATCCCCATGGAAGACATCGAATTCGGTTACTCCGAACGGCAGGTATCCATCAGCCGTCCCGAGGACGGTGATATCGCCATCATAACAAAGGACGGATATAAGAAGACCTTCCGGGATGTGGACGCAGCATCTATCGTATGCCAGCACATAACCCGCATAATGGTCCAGAACGCAACTGAAACGAACTGATAAAAACTCAAGCTTATGATAGTGCTCATAGCAGAGAAACCGTCCTTCGGAGCCGACCTCGCCCGTATCATAGGGGCAAAGGAACGACACGACGGTTACATCGACGGCGGGAGCCTTAACGGCGAACGCGCAGCCGTCACCTGGGCCTTCGGTCACCTCGTGGAGCTGGACGAAGGGGAAGAGTACCGGAGCAGGCACTGGCAGGCCGAGAGCCTGCCTGTCCTTCCTCCGGCCTTCAAGCTGCGGGTGGCGCAGAAAGACGGGAAGCCCGATCCGGGCAAAGCCAAGCAACTCTCCATCATAGAGATGCTCTTCGCCAACTCCAACCGCATCATCAACTGCGGTGATGCCGGACGCGAGGGCGAGCTTATACAGAAGTATATCTACGAATACGTCTGCGAGCGCAACGAAAGGTGCCGCAAGCCCGTCCTCCGCCTCTGGGTGTCGTCCAACACCGATGAAGCCATCCGCACGGGCCTCGCTTCGCTCCGTCCCGCGAGCGAGTATGAACCGCTCTTCCTTGCGGGGAAGGCCCGCAACGAAGCGGACTGGCTTGTCGGGCTGAACGCCACCGAGGCTCTAACCCTCGCCATAAGGAAAGCCAATCCCGCCGACCGCCGCGTCTTCTCGCTCGGAAGGGTGCAGACACCTACGCTAGCGCTGGTGTGCAAGCGTTACATGGAGAACAAACAGTTCGTCTCCACACCATTCTGGGTGGTAAGGATAAAGACCGAATCAAAAGGCAAAGCCTTCCAGATACAGTCCGTCAAACGCTTCACCTCCTTCGAGGAATCCAACTCCGTCGTCAAGAGGTGCGAGAACACCCTCGTGAAAGTGACGGAAGCAAAGACGGAGCCGGTCACGCTGAAAGCGCCCCTGCTGCACGACCTGACGTCCTTGCAACAGGAGGCTTCCAGACGTTACGACTACTCGCCGGACGAGGCACTGTCACTCCTACAGAGTCTCTACGAGAAGAAACTGGTTACCTATCCCCGTACCGGTTCGACCTTCATCCCCTGGGACATGATGAAGACCATACCCAGGAGGCTCGCACAGCTTGCCTCCAGTCTCCCTGACGGGCCGCTCAAGCAATACGCCGCAGGGCTCAAGGCAACGCCCTACGCCGAACTCAACAAACGGAGCGTCAACGACGGCAAGGTGACCGACCACCACGCACTCCTTCTTGAAGGGAAAGGGCCTGACGGCCTGCCCCAGAAGGAGGCTAACATCTACATGCTCGTGGCGGAAAGGATGCTCCAGGCGTTCTCTCCCAACTGCGAGACGCTGGTGTCCTCCTATCGCTTCACCTGCGGCGGGGAAGAATTCACCGCCTCCTCCACTAAAGTAGAGAAGCCCGGCTGGAAAGCCGTGCTTGGTGAAGGTGCGAAGGACACAGCGGAAAAAACGGAAGAGAACGACCCTGACAAGGAACCTGTTCAGGAAGTACCTCCGCTCCAGCAGGGTGATATACTGTCCGTAAAGAAAGCAGAGACGGTACAGGGCAAGACCAAGCCGAAGCCTCTCTATACCTACGACAGCCTTATCAAGGCAATGAAGTACGCGGGCAAGGAGGTCGAGGACGAGGAAGTGAAGGACGCCCTCAAGGAATGCGGTATCGGCACCGTGGCAACACGTGCCGGGATACTTGCCATCCTTATCAACCAGCGTAAGTTCCTCAAGAAAGAAGGCAAGAAAATCATCCCCACTGAGACGGGCCTTGAAGTGTATAACCTTGTCAAGGACATGACTATCGCCGACGTGGAGATGACCGGGCGCTGGGAGATAGCCCTTACGGCCATTGCCGACGCTAAAATGGAAGCCCGAAGCTTCGACACGAATATCCGCACCTATACGGAGAAGATAACCAATCAGCTGAGCAACCTCACCATCGGAAACGAGATCGTCCGGGCGGCGCTGGACAGCATCGCTTTGCAAATCCATGATGTGATCGCCGCCATGGAAAAGGACACCGGCATCCGCCTGCCCGTCCTGCGGGTGGACGGCGGCCCC
>CAMOVV010000231.1 GCA_946627685.1 uncultured Bacteroidales bacterium | reverse complement strand
CTGAGGGACTCGTTCACCAGGCCCTTGTCGGCCATCGGGGAGTCGTCGTTGGGAAGAACGTCCAGCAGGCTGTTGTCCTCTCCTTCCACGAAGGGGGCATCCACGGAGACATGTCTTCCGGAGACGCGCAGCGTGTCGGAAATTTTATCCTGAGGCACGTCGATGAGCTCGGAAAGCTCCTCGTTTGAGGGCTGGCGCTCGTGAATCTGCTCGAACTGGCCGAGGGCCTTGTTGATTTTGTTCAGGGACCCCACCTGGTTCAGGGGAAGCCTCACAATCCTCGACTGCTCGGCAAGGGCCTGCAGGATGGACTGGCGAATCCACCAGACGGCGTAGGAGATGAACTTGAATCCTCTTGTCTCGTCAAATTTCTCAGCCGCCTTAATCAGTCCGAGGTTCCCCTCGTTGATGAGGTCCGGCAGGCTGAGGCCCTGGTTCTGGTACTGTTTCGCAACGGACACCACGAACCTCAGGTTTGCGCGCGCAAGTTTTTCAAGAGCCTTCTGGTCGCCTTTGCGGATTCGCTGGGCAAGCTCAACTTCTTCTTCAGGTGACACCAACTCTTCGCGTCCGATTTCCTGGAGATACTTGTCCAGGGAGGCGCTTTCACGGTTGGTGATTGATTTTGTAATCTTTAACTGCCTCATTACTATTAAATAAATCTTCCTTAATGCTACTCGTCCTTGCCGAAGCCGAAATAGGAAGATTTACCGTAAGAGGTGACACCTTCGATATACACCGCCCTCTTCGCCTTCCTGGCAAGGTCTATTACATCCTGAGGCTTGCTGACGGGCTGGTCGTTGACATACTGTATCACGAATCCTTCGGAAGCGCCTGCGTCCAGAAGCTTTCCGGGGCCGACGGACACAATCTCCACTCCGTTCTTAAGGCCGAGCTGGGCGAGCTTCTCAGCGGGAGCTTCCCTGAGCTTGGAGCCGTAGAAGGCGACGCTGCCGTCGTTGTCAACAGTGCCGGTCTTCATGGCGGTACCCTGGAAGGTCACTTCGAATTCCTTCTCCTTTCCTTCCCTTATGACGGTGACGACTGTCCTGTCTCCGGGACGGTAGCTGTTCACCCTTTCCTGCACGGCAGAAGAGGTCGCAACCTTCCGGTCTCCGATCTTGACGATGACATCGCCCTTCCTGATTCCGGCCTTTTCGGCGGCTCCGCCTTTCGAAACCTCAACTATATATACTCCTTCCAGCGAGGAAAGTTTCATTTCTTTTGCAAGTTCGTCGGTGATGGGGGACATGGTGATTCCGAGCATGGCCCTCTGGACGCTGCCGAAGTCGATGAGGTCGCCGACTATCTTCTTCACGATATTGGCGGGGACGGCGAAAGAATAACCGGAATAGGCTCCCGTCTGGGACACGATGGCCGTATTGATTCCGACGAGTTCACCCTTCTTGTTGACTAGGGCTCCTCCTGAGTTGCCGGGATTCACGGCGGCGTCGGTCTGGATGAAAGACTCAATCTTGAACTCTCCGTCGTTGCTGGGCATATAACGGCCCTTGGCGCTGACGATGCCGGCGGTGATGGTTCCCTTAAGCTGCTCTCCGAGAGGGCTTCCGATGGCAAGGACCCACTCTCCGAGGCGGAGTTTGTCGGAATCGGCGAAATCGAGGGAAGGAAGGCCTTCCGCCTCAATTTTGAGGAGGGCCACGTCGGTGGCCGCATCGGTGCCGATGACCTTGGCGTCATAGGTCTTGTTGTTGTTCATGGTCACCTTTATTTCGGTGGCGTTGGCCACGACATGGTTGTTGGTGACTATGTATCCGTCGGGACGGATGATGACTCCGGAACCGCTGCCCTGCTGTTCCCTCTGCTGGGGCATTCCGTCTCCAAAACCGAAGAAATATCTCAGGAAAGGATCCATCTGGCTGTAATCAATCTTGGACCTGACGGTCACCTGGACATAAACGACGGCATCCACGGCGGACTCAGCCGCATAGGTGAGGTCGGGATAATCCGTCTGTTCGAGGTTAACAGTCCTATAACTGGAACCGGACGCTTCTGCAGACGCAGGAATCCGGTCTGCATTACCGGCGAGGGCGACTTTCTGGACGCCATAGGCTGTAAGGCCGCTCACCGCGACCGACAGCAGGATGGTCAAAAGACTCTTTTTCATAAACAAACTCATTTTTATGTTCTTTTTTCAAATTTCGAAAAAGGCTGGCGCCATGCAGGCACCCGCCACCGGAAGGAGAAAAAATCAAAATATATGCCATAATTCGCGAATTATTTATATATTTGTATGGTTATGCCATAATGGCACCCGGCGCATGCGCGTCCTTCGAAAAGACTAATAAAACAAAGCGACAGATATGAAATTCAACGTTTCGAGTTCAGAACTCCTCAAAGGCCTGATGGACATTTCCAAGGCCATTCCGGTAAAATCTCCCCTTCCTATATTGGAAAACTTCCTCTTCGTTTTGAAAGACGGCTCGCTCCAGGTCACCGCATCCGACTCGGAACTCACCCTAAGGACAGGGATTGAAGTGCAGGACGTGAGCGAAGACGGCAGCATGGCCGTACCGGCAAGACACATGATAGACCTGCTGAAGGAGCTCCCCGACCAGCCCCTTTCCATAAGCACAACGAGCGACAGCTCCTTCGAGTGCAAATGGACCAGCGGCAATTCAGTCCTTCCCTACTTCCCCGCTGAAGACTACCCCGAAATCAGCTCCACCGGTGAAGACGCGGAGAACGTGGTGTTCCCCGCCCAGACCCTCGCCGCAGGCATCGCCGGCACCGTTTACGCCACCGCAGACGACGAGATCCGTCCGGCCATGAACGGCATTTTCTTCGACATCGACACGGACTCCACCACCCTCGTGGCCTCCGACTCCCACAAGCTGATATGCTTCACCACCCCCGACGTCAAGGCCTCCGCGAAGGCTTCCTTCATCCTCCCCAAACGTCCGGCCGGAGTTCTCCGCTCCATCATCGACAAGGACGACGAGACGGTGGACGTCTCCTTCGACGCCAGCAACGTGGTCTTCCGCTTCGGCAAGACCCTGATGGTGTGCCGCCTCGTGGTAGGGAAATATCCCAAATACCGTGACGTTATCCCTAAGAACAACTCCAACATCCTGAGGATGAGCCGTCTCCAGCTTCTCAACACAGTGCGTCGCGTGGCGGTCTGCTCGAACAAGGCTTCGAACCACATCAAGTTCGACCTCAAGAGCGGCCAGCTGGAAGTGTCCGCCCAGGACAT
>CAMOVV010000230.1 GCA_946627685.1 uncultured Bacteroidales bacterium | reverse complement strand
GCTGGGAATAGCCCTGAGGCGCGGCTCCTCCGGGATTGTCGGACCTCTTTCCGAGGAGCTGGAGGGTGTCCACGGTGACTTCGGTGGTGTATTTCTTGGCTCCTGTCTGGTCTGTCCAGGACCTTGTCCTCAGCCGTCCTTCGATGTAGAGCTGGGTCCCTTTCTTTACATATTTCTCGGCCACATCGGCGGAATTTCTCCACGCCACGATGTTGTGCCATTCTGTGTTTTCACGGAGTTCTCCGTTCCTGTCGCGGTATCTTTCCGTGGTGGCGAGGGTGAAGGTCGCCACTTTGGCATTTCCCGCAGTTCCCTCGAGGTAACGTATCTCAGGGTCGCGTCCGACGTTACCGATCAGCATTACTTTGTTAAGGCTCATAGATTATCTTTTTTATAATGATTGGCATCACCTTTATTGCCTTGCAATATACGAAATCCGGGCGAATCAGGCAAATATTCATCCCTTCATTCCTGCGGCGAGCATGGCAGGGAAGTCCGGCTGCCGTCCCGTCATCAGGTTGTAGCCCGTAAGGGCCTGGTACAGAAGCCATCTCTTCCCGCTGACGTACTGGCAGCCTCCTTCGAGCATTTTTTTCTCCGTATCCTTTCCTCCGAAAGCGGGAGTCTTGTAGTTGGCCTCGAGAAGAACCTTTCCGGGACGGTCGCCCCCTGTCCTGGCTTCTCCTGCGAAATCGTCGGCGGTAAGGGCTGAAATATCGCCGTTGTCCACGGGAGGGGTGTAGATTACAAGGTCACATTCCTTGAAGGCCCCCCTGAAATCGCTCGCCGGCACGCTTATGAATCTGTATTCCGGCAGGGCGGCCGCGATTTCCGCCGCCTTTTCGGGCGTCCTGTTCATGAGGGCCGTGGAAAAGCCCAGTTCGGCCGCGGCCACGGCTGCGGCCTTTCCGGCCCCTCCGCAGCCCACGACAAGGGCCTGGGGAACTTCGCCGTAAAGCTCGGAAATGTTCGAGCGGAAATACTGGTGAATCTTGATATAGGCCTTTGTGCCGAAGACGCGGTAGAATTCCTCTACGATTCCGGGGTAGAGGGCTTCGGCGATGGTAAGTACGATGCCCGTAAAGTCGGAGTTGTGGGCCGCAATCCCGCCGGGGGTCTTGACAAGAAGGTTCGTGGCCTTTATTTTCATGCAGGGGCCGGATATTTCCCCCTTCCCTTCGCGGGCGAGTCCCAGGACCTTTGCGAAGGCTTTTTCCTTGAAAGGCGCCGTCACGTTTACGGCCTTGTAGGAAGACAGGAAGGTCTCCCAGGACTTTTCAAAGTCGCTCCCTTCGATGAGGTCGTATCCGTACTCTCCGCCGTAGCCTGCCCCGAACAAGGCGGGACTGCCGGATCCCTTCACCGGATCCCCGATTATTCCGAATTTTTCCATGGTCGAAAGTTAACACTTTTCCATAAGAAATCTTCCCTGTCGGAAAGAAAAATGTGAAAACCGGAAGATTCGCAAAAAATCCCCCCGTTTTTTCTTCCTGCGCGTCGGAAATGGAAAAAGTGAACTTACTTTTGCGTTGAAAAACTTCGAACTATGGAAACAAAAATCATCCCGGGCCTGCTGGCCCTCATCCTTGCGCTCTGCGCCTCTTGCGCGGACAATGGCTCCGAGCCGGACGGCCTGCCTCCCGCCGTACCGGTCCAACTGAGTTGGGAACCCGGCGGAGAGGCTCTCTCCCGTTCTTCGTACGTATCGGGAGCGAAGAAGATAAACTCTTATGTGATAGCTGCCTACCGGGTGGAAGACGGGACTCTTGCAGACTGCGCCTACGTGCCCTCGGCCGGGGCTTCGAGAATCTCGGTACTTTCCGGAAGCAAGTATGCCATCATGGTGGCCGCGAATCTCGGCCTTGGCCTTGACGATGTCCCTTTCACCTTGTCTGAAATGAAAAATCTCGTCTGCGAAATACCTTCCTACGGGGGAGCGGGGATTTTCCCTTCCGGACTGCCGATGGCGGGCATGACGGAAAAGACGGTGACGGGAGCCGGCGACCTTTCCGGGGAAATTTCCCTCGTGCGGCTGGTCTCGAAATACATTTTCTCCTTCATGGACGGGGGAGTGGACGGAGACCCTTCCACGACGGAGGACAATCTCGGCTATAAAATCAATTCGGTGAAACTCCTCCAAACGGCGAAAAAATGCGCCCCTTTTTCATCTTCCGGCTTCAAGGCGGCCTCCGCGGCTGACATCCTCGCCTCCGGGGACAAGGCGTCTTCGACGGACGTTTCCAACCTGAAATCGGGAGGGACCGCGGTCTTCTACGTGCCCGAGAACATGCAGGGGACTTTCCGTATCTCGGACGAGTGGGACAAAGCCTTCGACAACCCTCTTCTTGCATCCGCGAAGGGCACCCTTTCATATCTGGAGGTCAACCTTTCCTTCCCCTCCGGCAACCCCTGGGGCATAACGGGGAACGTGACCTACCGTATCTGCCTCGGGGACAATGTCCTCAATGATTTCAACGTCAGGAGGAACTCCTCCTACAGGATTGAGATGACAGGGACGGCGGAAGGGCTCGGGGTCAATTCATGGAGGGTCGAGGACGGGAGCAGCAAACCTCTTCTGGAGGCGTCGGTCTCCGGGGCGGACTACCTTGCCCGGCAAGGGACCCTTACCGTGTCGGGCTGGTCCTCAATGTCGGAAGTCATGAGAAACTCCGTGAAAGTCAGCGTTTCCGACCCTTCTGCGGTCAAGGTTACCTCTTCCGGCGGAGGCAGCTTCGCCCTTGTCCCCCTGAAAACCGGGTCCTATACCATAAAGGTCGAGGGAGCGCTCCGCGACCCGGCGGAAATTCCCCTTAAAGTGACGGCTCCGAAACTTGTCCTCAGCGCCTCGTCCTATTCCGTCACCGAATCCAAGGGGGCGTCCGTAAAGGCCTCGTTCACAACGTCCAAGGGTGTGGCAATCACCGATTTCGACGCCTCGGCCTACAAGTCCCTGCTCAAGCCATCCATCTCTTTCAAGACCCTCGGGGGCATTATGAAGGCGGCTGCTTCCTCGGTCGGAAGTTCCTCCACCACATGGACCGTTTCGGAGGGAGACGGCTACCTCGTCATGCCCCCTTCCTCTCCGGACAAGGACCTCGGCCTGATGCACGACATGACTTTCACCGACCTTGCCGCCGGTTCCATTTCCTGCGCTTTCCCCTATGACAACCTCCGTATAGGAACAATATCCTATCCAGGCGAAATCATCGTCTCCTGCCCTTCAGG
>CAMOVV010000229.1 GCA_946627685.1 uncultured Bacteroidales bacterium | reverse complement strand
CCGTTGTCGGAACTTATTGCCAGCTGGCCGAGAAGCTGCTTTCCCGCCGCCTTCATCCTGGACGGGGAAAGGGGGGACTGCTGAAGCTTTTCAATCACTTTCCAGGTGGCTTCAAGGCATTTTTCGAGGTTGTCGCGGTCGCAGCCAAGGGAGATTGCAAAGACTCCGGTGTCGGCGAATTGGGTGTAGGAGGCCTCAACATTGTACACCCAGCCGTGTTTTTCCCTGAGCTCGGAGTTGAGGAGGGAGTTGGAGGCGGGGCCTCCGAGGATGTTTGCAAGAAGGGACGCGGAATATCTTGAGGCCCCGCCGTAAAGGGAGGGGGCGGAGGCGCCGATGACGGCGTTTGCTTCGTGGTTCCTCTTCCCCACCGTCTTGTCGAAAAGGACGGGAACGGGGGCGGGACTGCCGGCCTCGGGAGCCAAGGCCTGGGACGAGTCTCCGAAATACTTGGAAATGAGCCGCAGAAGGCTTTCCTCCATCTTCTTCTCATCCTCGTCGGCCACCACGGCGAGGGCCATCCTGGAAGGGATGAACCTCCCTGCGGTGAATCTGCGAAGGTCCTCTCCCGTTATCCTTTTCACCGAAGAACTCTTCCCAAGTATCCTTCTTCCAAGGGGATGGGAGCCGAAGAACATCTCCTCGAACCTGTCGTAAATCTCCTCGTCGGGACTGTCTTTGTAGGAATAGATTTCATCGATGACCACCCCTTTTTCCTTCTCGATTTCCTTTTCGGGGAAGGTCGGAGAAGTGGCAAGGTCCATAATCAGCCCGAGGGCCTTCCCGATGTCTTCCTTCAGCACCGTGGAGTGGATGACGATTTCCTCCTTCGTGGTGTAGGCGTTCAATTCCCCTCCAAGACGGTCCAGATAGGAATTGATGGTGCGGGCGCTTCTTCTCGCAGTGCCCTTGAAAATCGTGTGTTCGGTGAAATGGGCGATTCCCTCGGGGAAGTCACCTTCATCCCTCGTCCCGCATTTTACGCTCAGGGAGCAGTATCCGACGGAGGATCCGCTCCTCTTTACGGCATATCTGAGCCCGCATCCGGCTTTCCCTTCAATCATTGCTCAACGTAAGGAGATTATTTTAAGGCTGAAACTATTTTTCCTACATCCCCTTTGCGGAAGCCCCGGGGGCTCTTTTCGGAGATTTTGCCCTTCTCGAAGAAATACAGGCGGTGGTCGGAGGCCCCTATCAGCATACGGTAGCACAGCGACCCTTTCTGAGGTTCAAGCGGGGCAATGACGAAGCCAGCCGCAACCCCTTCTTCGCCCCTCGCAAAGGCCTCGTCGGCCTCGTCTTCAGGGACGACCCTCACATTCGGGCCGAGCTCTTTCCCCTTGAACGAAAGGGCGTCCTCCGCAAGGTCGTCCTCGGAGAGAAGAACAGTCATACCATTGTTTTTCAGTTGTTTGAGGGAGAGGACCTTCAGGGTGGCGTCTCCCCTTGACCCGTGCTCCACCGCCGAGGTCACCATCTGCTGGACAATATCAATGAAAGCCGGCATGAAAACAAGCTCCCTGCCGGAAGACATCACCGCGGAGCCGATGGGGAAGGACACCACCTCGTAGAGGTCGTTGACGGTGGATTCCCCTGCGGGGGCCGAGCCTCCCTTCACCATCGTCATCAGGTTGATGCCGGGGGCGGTCTCTCCATGGAACTGGCCCTGGACAATCATGAGGAAATAGTAGTCCTTGCTGTTTTTGAGGGTGGCGAACTCCTCCAGGGTGCAGAACTCGTACGGGGTGATTCTCCAGCGGCTGATGACCTCTTCCCTGAAGGTCTCGTCCAGGACGTCGTTGCCGGTGAGGACAACCTTCGTGGTCTTGTACATCAGGTCGCTCAGTTTTTCCTTCCTCGTGGTGAAGGTCGCCTGGGCAGAAGCCGAAACTGCTGAAAAGCCGAGGATTACGGCCGCGGCGAAAAATATGTGTAAAAGTCTTTTCATTCCGGTTGAAAGGATTTGTGCAAAGTTATTAAATTAATGATTAAATTTGCTTGTTATGTCGGATTATATAGTATCAGCTCGCAAGTACAGGCCGGACTCCTTCGAGTCCCTTATCGGCCAGGACAACATAGCCAGGACCCTCAAGAATTCCATCCTGCGGGGACAGCTGGCCCATGCTTACCTTTTCTGCGGACCCCGCGGAGTGGGCAAGACCAGCACAGCCCGCATCTTCGCCAAGACCATAAACTGTGCCAATCCTACCAAGGACATGGAGCCTTGCGGAGAATGTGAGTCCTGCGTCTCCTTCCAGGAAGGGCGGTCCTACTGTATCCATGAGCTGGACGCGGCCTCCAACAACGGCGTGGACGACATCAAGGCCCTGATGGACCAGGTGCAGATTCCTCCCCAGGTCGGAAAGTACAGCGTGTATATAATCGACGAGGTGCACATGCTCACCACCCAGGCCTTCAACGCCTTCCTCAAGACCCTCGAAGAGCCTCCCGCACACGCGATTTTCATCCTCGCGACCACCGAGAAGCACAAGGTCCTCCCCACCATCCTCTCCCGCTGCCAGACCTACGACTTCAACCGTATCAGCGTATCCGACATGGTGAAGAACCTGAGGAGCATAGCCGACAAGGAAGGCATCACCATCGACGACGAGTCCCTCCACATCATCGGGCAGAAGGCCGACGGAGCCATGAGGGACGCCCTCACCATTTTCGACCAGACGGTGGCTTTCTGCGGGACCGACGTGAAGCGCGAAGATGTGCTGAGAAACCTCAACGTCCTTGATTATGAATACAGTTTCTCCCTGGTGGAGAACTTTCTGAAGGGGGACTACACCTCCGCGATGACCACCTTCGACAAGGTGCTTTCGAAGGGCTTCAACGCCCTTCACTTCGTGGGTGCGCTTAGCTCCCACCTGAGAGACCTCCTGGTGGCCGGAAGCGGAGGAATGGACGCCCTTCTGGACAAGCCCGAGTCCCTGAAGAAAAAATATCGCGAGCAGGCTTCCCGGTGCTCCCTCCCCTTCCTCTATAACGCCCTGGGCATCACCTCCCAGTGCGAGGCCGGCTACAAGGCCAGCCTCAATCCCCGCCTCCACATTGAGTTTGCCCTGATGAGGCTCTGTTTCCTCACCAATCCCGCCGCCGTGGCGATGAAACCCGCCGCCCAGGCAACCCCCGCTCCAGCACCCGCACCCGCCCCGGCTTCAGCTCCCGCACCTGCGACCTCCGCCGCTCCGGCTCCGGCACCGGCTGCATCGCCCGCTCCGGC
>CAMOVV010000228.1 GCA_946627685.1 uncultured Bacteroidales bacterium | reverse complement strand
CAAAATAGGCCTTGACCAGGTCCTGCCGCGTTTTGTTGCGGGCACGGATGGCTTTGCCGTCGGTTCCGTAAACTATGATGCCGTCCCCTGCGAGGCGGAATTTGTCCTCCTGCCCTCCTGCAAAGATATCCTCCACGTCATATACCGTAAGGTTCATCTTGCGGTGACGTTTTTCTATCAGTTCAGCAAAGCGGATGTTGAATTCGGCTATGTCCGACTCCCTTCCTTCGAGGATGAGTTCATCGCCGCGGGCGGTCACCTTGAGATGAGGGAAATAGGAACAGAATTCCATGAGTATTTTGTTTCCCACCCCATAAATTTCGATGGGTTCGATTGCTTCAAGTTTCAGAGTCTTCTTCATACAGGCACAAATATACTTCATTTTTCTTGAAAAATGATTAATTTTGCAGATTAAGGGCATTAGCGCCTCAAATACGCCTATGAAAAGGACCTTGATACTTGTTTTCGCCATTCTGGCAGTAACCGGCTGTGATTTTGTAAGGACCATAGCAGGCCGCCCCACATCGGCACAGGTAGAGAAAATACGCATCGAACGCATGCAGGCAGAAGAAGCCGCCCATCAGGCCCGCCTGGACTCCATGAGAAAGGTCCAGCAGCAGATGGCCGATTCCCTCGCCGCCCTTGAGGCCTTCCTCCTGGACTCCCTGTCCCAGGCGAAGAACGCCATCAAGACCCCTTCCAATCTGGGTGGCCTGGGGAATACGGAGCTGTCGGCCAGGTATTACATCGTAGTGGGCGCATTCAGGGACGTCAACAACGCCATGCGCATGCAGAAAGCCAGCGTCGACGCAGGTTATCCCGCCCAGATCGTCAGTTTCAGGAACGGTCTCAACGCCGTGGCTATATGTCCTTCCGACTCCCTCACTGAGGTTATCCCCAAACTGAAAGCCGTACGCAGCAAGGAAGGTTTATCCAAGGATGCATGGCTGCTTGAGAACAAATGAGAAAATTCTTTACGATAATAGCCCTGGCGGCGAGTTTCACGGCTGCCGCACAGTACCGGAATCCCCTCGATGCGCTTGAGGATTCCGAAACCGTCCGTTCCCTCAAGGAGCACGTTTCAATGCTTTCATCGGCATCGATGGAAGGAAGGGCTCCGGGCAGTGAAGGCGAAAAACTCGCAGCCGCATACCTTGAAGAAAAGCTTAAGGACTGCGGCATCGACGTCCTTCCCCAGGAGGAATTCGGCCTCAGGAAGAATGCCGACACCCTCCACTCCCGCAACGTAGTGGGTTTCCTTCAGGGCTGGGACCCGAATCTCCGGGACAGATACATTGTCATCGGCGCAAGGATGGACAACCTTGGGGCCGATATCTTCACCCAGGACGGCGAAAAGGTGAACCGCATATATTACGGGGCCAACGGAAACGCCTCCGGAATGGCTCTGATGCTTGAACTTGCGGGAAAACTATCCTACGCAAGGAGCCTCATAAGGCGCAGCATACTGTTCATCGGCTTCGGAGCCTCCACAGAAACCCTCGCAGGCTCCTGGTACTTCCTTGACCGTGCATTCAAGGACGCCGACAGAATCGACGCGATGATAAACCTGGACATGCTTGGCCTCCCGGAAAACGGCTTCTACGCCTATACCTCCTCAAATGAAGACCTTGACGCCATAGTCAAGACTCTTCAGGGAGAGCTTCTGCCCATCCAGGCGCAAAGTACCACAGAAGAGCCCTACACCGGAGACCACCGCGCCTTCTACAGCAAGGAAATCCCCTCCGTTCTCTTCACCACAGGCCGATATCCGGAGCACAATACCGGGCGGGACACCTTCGGAATCATCGATTTCGAAGGCATGGAAAAGGAGCTTGAGTACATATACAGCTATGCGCTGCGTCTTTGCAACGGCCAGCGTCCGCTCTTCCACAACGGCTCCGTCAAGGAGGAAATCCCGGCAGGAACATACGCTTTTGCCGATGTAGACGTAAAGCCCATGTTCCTCAATTCTCCCGACCCTTCAACCTTCCTGGAAAAATGGGTTTACCAGTATCTGAAGTATCCCAAATACGCACAGGAAAACGGCATACAGGGCCGTGTGCTGGTGAGTTTTACAATCGACGAGAAGGGCGAGGTAACGGACGTGAAGATATCCCGCGGCATACATGAATCCCTGGATTCTGAGGCTCTGAGGGTGGTGAGCGCCTCACCCAAATGGCGTCCCGGGCGCATGGCCGGCAAGAAGGTCAAGGTGGCTTTGACGGCCGCTATTGACTTCAAACTCGAAAAGAACAAAGGAAAAATAGGAATTAACGGAAAGACTATTAAATAATGGATTACGATTTCAGACAGATTGAGGCCAGATGGCAGAAATGGTGGGTGGACCAGAAGACCTACCAGGCAAAGGAAGACAGTTCGAAACCCAAATACTACGTGCTGGACATGTTCCCGTACCCCTCAGGAGCGGGATTGCATGTGGGTCATCCCCTGGGTTACATTGCAAGTGACATCTTCGCAAGGTACAAAAGGCTGAAGGGCTTCAACGTGCTTCATCCCATGGGATATGACGCCTTCGGACTCCCGGCAGAGCAGTACGCCATCCAGACGGGCCAGCACCCCGAAAAGACCACCCACGACAACGTTGCAAGGTACCGCCAGCAGCTTGACCGGATTGGCTTCTCCTTCGACTGGAACCGCGAATTCCGTACCTCGGACCCGGACTACTACCATTGGACGCAGTGGGCCTTCCTCAAGATGTTCGCCTCCTGGTATGACAAGGACCTGGACAAGGCCCGTCCCGTCGACGAACTCATAAAAGCCTTCGAGAAAGGCGGCAGCAGCGCGGTCAATGCCGCATGCAGTGAAGGTCCCGCCTTCTCTGCCGATGAGTGGAAAGCCTTCTCTGACAAGGAGAAATCCGACGTTCTCATGCGCTATCGCATAGCATATCAGGGAGAGAGCACCGTGAACTGGTGCCCCGCCCTTGGTACCGTTTTGGCAAATGACGAAGTGAAGGACGGTTATTCAGAGCGCGGAGGCCACCCCGTCTTCCAGAAGAAGATGACCCAGTGGCAGCTCAGGGTATCGGCCTATGCAGGCAGGCTGCTTGAAGGCCTGGACCGTCTTGACTGGACCGATTCCCTCAAGGAAATGCAGCGCAACTGGATCGGCCGAAGCGAAGGTGCAGAGATGGTATTCAAGGTGGAATGCGACGGTGCCGAACACGACGTCACCATCTTCACCACCCGTGCCGACACCGTCTTCGGCGT
>CAMOVV010000227.1 GCA_946627685.1 uncultured Bacteroidales bacterium | reverse complement strand
GACATCCTGGTCATAAAGGTAAAGCTTTTCCGCGGAGGAACGTATAAAGGCCAGGCAGCGTTTGAGCACGTTCGTTTCCCGCCAATGCTTCAAATTCATAAGAAGGACCCCGGCATTGAAATACAGGGAATCGCGCGGGATCTCCAGTCTCTGATAATACTCGTCATTGTGGCAGGATTCGTCCGGAACCGCCGCGACGGCGTATCCCTCCATGTCCATTTCGAACAATTCCTTTAGAGAACCGTTGACTATGATGTCGCAGTCCAGATACAAAATCTTTTCCACCTCCGGAGGAAGCACCTTGGCGGCCAGGAGCCGAAGCCAGGTGGCAATGGTTATCGGGCAGTCGTCGCGCACCGAAAAATCCGTCATGTCTTCCGAGGACACCTGAACCAGATTGACAGAAACCTTGTATTTGTCGGCCAGCGATTCAAACGCGGCCACATTCTTTCTCTCCAAGCCTGCCGTCATGATATAGACGGCCTCCACGTCGGCCGGATTGTTCTCAAGAACCGACGTTAACATGATGCCGCACCAGGGAACATATTTGTCATCCGTGGCGCAGAGAATGTTGATTTTCTTATTCATGGTTTTCTACAAAATGCTGGATTCTATCTACAACCGCCTCGGAAGAATGTCCCGATTCTACCGGACAAATCTCATTTTCAAAGAAGGATGCACATTTGCCCAGACTCTCTGCAGTCAGCGCCTCTTCCAATGCTACTTCAAGACCCTTCCGGTCCAGGGAACGGAGAAAAGGCAAATCGTAAAACAAGGGCCGGAGTCCCCTGCCCGAAGCATACTCCTCGACATCCGGCGTATAAAGAACCACCGGCTTACCCTGAAGGGCAAAATCGTACATCAACGAGGAATAGTCCGTAATCAACAGATGGGACGCCCGCTCCAGTTCCTGCATGTCCGGATATTCAGATGCATCTATCCCGCCATCACGGAGCAACGCGCCCACATCCCGTCCGCGGTCGACGGAATGCAGCCTGAATAAAATGGACCATCCGCCGCCGGAAATACGTTCAAGCGCCTCACGGACAGCTTTAATGTCCAACTCCGGCAGCGGCTTGTCAAGGCCCCGGAACGTGGGGGCATACAACAAAATCCTGTTGTCGGGCGGCAGTTGGAAGGCCGAATACACTTTCCGGGAAACAGACTCCGGCGCACGGAAAAAAATGTCGTTCCGAGGCAAGCCTTTTTCCAGGATTTCCCCGCTGTACCAAAACGAATTCCTTACAATCCCGCTGAAAAACCGGTTCCCGGAAAGGACCAAATCCGTAATGGACGAATCAATTTGCGAATCACGGACATAGGTGGCGGGAAGAGAGGATACCGCTTCTTTTTCAATATATTTCAAAGGAAAATCCCCATGCCAAGTTTGAAGATAAAACTGGCCTTTTTTCTTCTGGAAAGGCAGGCCGGATTTGACGTTGCTCACAATAATCCGGGCCGTGGCCAGTTCCCAGCGGCATTTCCGGGTGTAAATCTTTACTTTCCGTATGCCTTCCGGGACTTTTTCATCGAGATTTTCGACCAGCCATACCAAATCATAAGGAAGATTGCGCCGGATGATTTCCTCCGCAATGTACTTGGGATTGTCCCCAAAACCGCGCCCGAGAAAATTCGAGAAGACAATCTTGTTCCTCGAAACAGGAGCCATCCGGCAAATGATAGGATACAGGCCGACGCTCATCAGTCAAAGCACTCCAGGAAAAGTTCTGCGCACCAAAGTTGCCATTTCTGATTGCCGGAAAGGGAGTCCATGTCAATATCCTGCCGGAACTCCGGCCGGGAGGGACCTAACCAGTCTTTGAAAATGGTGTCGACCGGGCGCGGCATGGGTATCTTGGCCGGAATCTCAAGAGAGGGATAACGCAGGGCGAAAAGCTCCCTTATCAGGTATTTGGGTTCTCCCTCGCGAATCCGCTTCAAATCCAGCGGTTCTGCCATCGTAAAGGGAATATAAGGGTCTATGTAAGGCATTTCCGCCGCCTCCAAGGCATTCTCGTAGGAGCTGTAGCTTTCAATTGTACAGGGGCCTTGCAGGAAGCCCGCGAAATCTATGGCATCAGGGCCGGTCCGGTAAGGTTCGAATGCCTCTTTCATCGATACGGGATGAGCCAGCACCCTTTCCGGGTCCAAAGAATAATAACGCTGCACAAAGGCCTCGAAGCCCCAGTCCCTGGAGAGCAGGCGGTCCATGCCGCCAAAAACATAATCGGCCCCATCGCCGATAATCATGGCCTCTACGCCATCCTTTTTGGCCTGGATGGCCGCCTTGTTTATCTGCGGCTCGATAGAATGAACCGGCGCCCATTTGCGGTCCATCACAATCGGCGTAAGTTTCTTGTAATCCTCAAACGTAATGTCGACCTGATGGTGTATCAGGCCGAAACGCTCACTGTAGTCTTTTGCCCTCTGTAAATCAAGGTCAAACACCCCGGTTGACGAAACAAAGGTATAGGCATGGCTGCCGGGGCGCATGTAGGACGCCAGAATGGCACTGTCCATTCCTCCGGAAAGAAGGATTCCCACCGTCCCACAGGTCCGGTATAGGTTCTCAATCTGCCGCTGGATTTCGGCCCCTATCTGCCCGGCGCTCTTGACGGGAATCCGGTCTTCCTCGGGCAAAGGCCGATAATTCCGATGCTCAAATCCCGGAAAAAAGTCATACCCGTCCTTCCAGATATAGCGAAACGCCATATAGGAAGAAAGGCAAAAGTCCTTGTCAAATACCCTGTCCATTATTTTACATCGTGAAGGTCATATTTCCTCACCACATTCAGCGCCTCGTCTATCTTTGTCGAGGAGATTCCCTTCGTATAAGGGAAATAAACGATTTTGATACCCTCTGCCTCAAAGTGCTTTTCGTATTCCTTCCACTTGTCCGTTCCATACCAGTCGTCCCCTACAAAGAGAAACTCCGCACCCAGCTTCTTGCAGGCCGAGAGTTTATCCATGTCGTACTGAGGAACCGCCGCATCAACATATCGGCAGCTTCTCACAAGCTCAATCCGGTCTTCAAAAGGAATCATCGACTGCTTGCCCTTATACGCAACCAACTCATCGACGGTTACTCCGACGATGAGTTTGTCACACATCCCCTTGGCGTTTTTAAGGAGATTCAGATGGCCGATATGAAACAAGTCGAAAACACCCGTCGTATATCCTATTACCATATATGTGTTTGTTTATTTTATATCCCTCACGGCCCGAACACTCATGCCATAACTCCGGTAGGCCGTGAAAAAATT
>CAMOVV010000226.1 GCA_946627685.1 uncultured Bacteroidales bacterium | reverse complement strand
GGGTGATATTCGTTTATTACATCTGCGCCCCCCTGCTTCCCATCGACAAAATCATAGGCCGCATCTACCCTGTCTTCGCCCTGGCCCTCCTTTTCATGGCAGCCGCCCTCATGTGCGGAATCATCCTCAGATGGCCTGAAATCCCCGAATTCTGGGAAGGGCTTCACAACAGGGGACCTTCCGTCGGACTGAACGGACAGACGATTTTCCCCTGCCTTTTCATCACCATCGCCTGCGGGGCCATAAGCGGCTTCCACGCCACCCAGAGCCCGATGATGGCAAGATGTATCAAAAACGAAAAACTCGGACGCCCGATTTTCTACGGAGCCATGATAACCGAAGGCATTGTGGCCCTTATCTGGGCGGCAGTTTCGTCATACTTCTTCTTCGGAGGAGGGGCGGCCGAGGTGGGTTCTTCCCTCAGCGCCCAGGCCCCTGAAGTCGTCACCAAGGTATCGCAAGGCTGGCTGGGCCTTTTCGGAGGGATTCTCGCCCTTCTCGGAGTCGTCGCGGCGCCGATAACAAGCGGAGACACGGCCCTGAGAAGCGCCCGCCTGATAGTCGCCGACTTTCTGAAAATAGACCAGAAGAACCCCCGCAAACGCCTTCTGACCACTGTTCCCATTTTCATCGCGGTAGCCCTCCTGCTTTGGTTCAACATGTCCGACGCCCAGGGGTTCAACAAGATATGGAGCTGGTTCGGATGGGCCAACCAGACCCTCGCGGTGTTCATGCTGTGGACGATTGCCGTCTATCTGGCGATAGAGAAGAAGGGCGCATACTACATAATAGGCCTCGTCCCAGCCGCCTTCATGACCGCGGTGACGTTCTCCTACCTGTTTTTCTTCGGAATCCACGTTCCCCTTCCGCTGTGGATGAATCTTCCCATATCGCTCGGCGTATTTATCCTGACTATCGTCATTTTCCTTCTCTGGTACAAGAATAAAGTTCTAAAAGAAATATAACACACAGATATGCTTGACAAAGAAAGAGGGCTGTACATAGCCCACAGCGACAACGGTCCGATCAGCATGATCGGCAAGATGGCAAACCGCCACGGACTCGTCTGCGGAGCCACCGGAACAGGCAAGACCGTCACCCTCCAGGTCCTTGCGGAAACATTCTGCCAGGCAGGCGTCCCCTGCTTCATGGCTGACATGAAGGGAGACCTCTCCGGCATCAGCCAGGCGGGGAAAATATCTTCCTTCATCGAGAAGAGAATGCCCGAATTCGGAATAGAAAATCCTCAGTTCCAAGGCTGTCCGGTGAGGTTCTTCGACGTTTTCGGAGAGCAGGGGCACCCCATGAGGGCCACGATTTCCGACCTCGGTCCCATGCTTCTGGCAAGGCTCCTGGAGCTGAACGACGTGCAGACAGGCATCCTCAACATCGTGTTCAGGATTGCCGACGACGAGGGGCTCCTGCTCATCGACATGAAGGACCTCCGCGCCATGCTGGACTTCGTTTCCAGGCACGCCTCCGAATACAGGTCCACCTACGGCAACATCACCACGGCCAGCATCGGTTCCATCCAGAGGTCCCTCCTCGCCCTTGACAGCGAGGGAGCCGACAAGTTCTTCGGCGAGCCGGCCTTCGACGTCCTGGACCTTCTCCAGACAGAAGGCGGCAAGGGTATCATGAACGTGCTCGCGGCCGACAAGCTCATGCTCAAGCCGAAGCTCTACTCCACCTTCCTCCTCTGGCTGATGTCCGACCTTTACGAGAAGCTTCCCGAAGTGGGCGACCTCGAGTATCCGAAGCTCGTCTTCTTCTTCGACGAGGCCCACATGCTCTTCGAAGGCACCTCCAACGCCATGGTATCGAAAATCGAGCAGATTATAAGGCTCATCCGAAGCAAGGGCGTGGGCATCTATTTCGTCACCCAGTATCCCACCGACATCCCCGAATCCATCCTCGGACAGCTGGCCAACAAGGTGGAGCACGCGCTGCGCTCCTACACCCCGAAAGACCAGAAAGCCGTCAGGGCCGCCGCCGAGTCCTTCAGGGCGAATCCCGCCTTCGACACGGCCGAGGCTATTTCCTCCCTCGGAACAGGAGAAGCCCTCGTATCCTTCCTTGACGAAAAAGGAGCTCCCAACATCGTGGAAAGGGCGAAGATACTCTTCCCTCTCAGCCAGATAGGAGCCATCACCGAAGGGCAGAGGCTCGACGCCATCAAGCAGTCCCGCCTCTACGGGAAATACGACAAGATGGTGGACCGCGAAAGCGCCTTCGAAGTCCTTCTGAAACAGGCAGAGGAGCAGGTCGCGGAAGAGGAGGTGAAGGCCGCGAAGGAAGAGAAGGGAGCGAAGGCGAAAACAGCGAAGAAGGGACTTGGAGCGAAGGTTCTCAAGGCCGTAATGACCGCCCTCACCGCCAGCGTGGCCACCAGCCTCGGCTCATCCGTCTCCAATGCCATCACGGGCACCAAGTCAAGGACCAGCACGAAGGCCACTGCCGGCAAGGCGGTGAAAAAAGCCACCACGGCAGCCACCCGCACCATCACGCGCGAACTCACCCGAGGAATCCTCGGCAACCTGTTAAAATAGGAAAGGACCCCTTATTCAGACTGGGGAGACTCGAAGAAGGAGAAGTGGACACGACCGTACCGCTTCTCCTTTTTGAATGCGGGATGGGAGGTGAAGGAATGTTCGTCGCCGTGCTCGAGGACGAAATAGCATCCCGGATGGAGAATCCCCGCGGAGAGCACCTTGTCGGGAATACCTTCAAGCCCCTCAAGGGCATAGGGAGGGTCTGCGAAAACGATGTCGAACTTCTCCGAGCAGAGCGGCAGAAAATCGAAAACGTTGCTCCTCACGACGGTGACGTTGCCGAGAGAGAGCCTTTTGGCCTCGCGGCTTATGAAGGCGGCATTTTCCCTCGCCATTTCCACGCACCACACCCTGGAAGCCCCTCGGGAGGCAAACTCGAAGGACACGGCCCCGGTGCCCCCGAAAAGGTCAAGCACCTTGAGGTCCTGAAATTCATATTCGTTGTCAAGGACATTGAAAAGCCCCTCGCGCGCGAAATCGGTGGTGGGACGGGCCTTGTACGAGGCGGGCGGTTCTATCTGCCGACCTTTGAGGAAGCCTCCGATTATCCTCATGGGTCAAGCACCTCCACGGCCTTGAAATAGCGGTAGAGCGACATCTCCTGTTCCGGGGTGAGAGGGGTGCGGAAACACATTGCGGACACCTCGGGGTTCATCTGCAGCCTCTTCATTGCCAGGAAGATGAAGTACTCGGCGGTGGTGAAATCCACGGCCTCGTAGGAATTG
>CAMOVV010000225.1 GCA_946627685.1 uncultured Bacteroidales bacterium | reverse complement strand
GGAGTCCCTGAGCTCTTCCGCCTTCCTTATGGCTCCCTTCATCCCTTCCGCCCCCGGAGTGAGGACAAGGGTCGCCCCGAAGGCTTTCAGCAGGCTGCGCCTTTCCTGACTCATCGTGTCCGGCATTGTCAGAACCACCTTATACCCCTTGGACCTTCCGACCCAGGCGAGGCCGACTCCGGTGTTGCCGCTGGTGGGCTCTATTATCGTCGCGCCCGCGGAAAGGAGGCCCTTCCTCTCGGCATCTTCTATCATGGAAAGGGCTATGCGGTCCTTGACGGAACCGCCCGGATTGAAATATTCCAGCTTCAGGACGATACGTGCCTTCTGCCCCTCATAGCCGGAGACTTCCAGCATCGGGGTGCGGCCGACAAGCTGAGTGAGAGAGTTGTAAATCATATTCATTGAATTGTTTAATCGTCATAGTATCGCGGATAAGGCCTGTCGATGCCCGGTCTTGCAGCCACCTCGGGACGGTAGTCGGCCATCCCGGAATTGAAGTACTCCGTCTCCTGACGGCGGACAATCTCCCTGAAGTCAGCCTTTTCCTCAGGAGTCATTTCCGCCCTGGCCTTCCATTCCCCGCCCCCGGTGACTCCGGCCCCGCTGACATCGAAAGGCTTGAATCCCATCTTTCTGACAGTTTTAAGGCTCTTGAAGGAGAAATCCCCGTGAAGGGGGTCCCTGAACATAGGGTCGGCGATGAGGGTCTTGCCGCCGCGGATTTCCCTGAACTTCGCGGGAGTCATGTCGTCGAAATAGGGGTCGCTGCGGGTAGTGTCCCAGAAACAGTTGGAGTTGAAATCGGCCCGTCCCTCTTTCCAGCTTGACTGCCTGCTGAGAAGGGGGAAACCGTCGGTTAGGATGATATTGCGCTCAAAGGAGAAAGAGCGGTGGTCCTCGACTCTCGACCATTGCAGCTGGGACCAGGTGCTCCAGGCGAAGATATTGTTCCTTATGACGTTATCCTTGCCGTAGTGCTGGTGGAAGCCGGAAGTCTTGCAGGCATAGACGAGATTGTTTTCCATCACGATTCCGGTGCTTCCCTCGTCGGTATAAAGGCCCCAGCCCCCGTAATTGTGGGAATAGATGTCATGGATGAGATTGTGGTGGACGGTCGTACCGGGCTGGATGCCAAGGGTATAGACTCCGCCCATATCGTCCAGCTCGCCCCAGCCAAGATGGTGGATATGGTTGTAGGCTATCTCATTTTCAAATGATTTGCTCTCCGAATAACCCCAGACCCATCCGCAGGAAACCCCGGAGTAGCGAAGGTCGCCGATGTCATTGTGCAAGACCTTTGTGCGGGAAGATTCCCTTATGAGGACTCCCACCCCGGCGGGAAAAACCTGGCCCCCTTTGCGGATTATGTTGTTGACGATGCGCACGTTGGAGGAATTGTCCAGCTTGACTCCGCCGCCGCCGAGGTCGAAGAGGAAGGAATGTTCCAACGAGCAGCCTCGCACCCTGTCGAAAGCGGCCGCGTAATTGCCCGTGTGGGTGATTTCGCAGTTTTGGAAGACAATGCCCTCGGCATCCTCGACATTTACCGTCCCGTCCAGATGGGAAGCCGCCTGATAGGGAGTGGTACCCGCCATGGGAAGGGTGTAGGCCGTGTGGCGGAAAGAAATGTTCCTGAACACTTTGCCGCGAACGGGAGAGTCCTTCTCGCCCTTGACGGTCAGCAGCCTTTCAAGAGCCGGAGCGAACACTTCGGCCGTGGCGGGATTCTCTCCTTCGAGAGGAATGTAAAAGAGGGTACCGTCATTTTCAAGGAACCATTCGCCAGGGGCCGTCATGGCCTCTTTGTAGTTTTCCAGACGGAAAAGGTTGTGGCGGCTGTACATTGAATGGAGCTTCGGGCCATGCAGATAGACGGACCCCGTCCCGGGATTGATATAATCCACATATTTGTACGTGTTGTCCCAGGCCTGATAGAGCATGATACGCATCTGCCTGTCCTTCATGTTGGCGGAAATCCACTCTCCCGAATTGATTCCCTCCAGGCCTGAGAGGTTTTCCGGAGCGGTCGAGTACCTTTGCACATAATAGCCGTATCCGGAATCCCTGGAATCGGTTTCCACAGGAATCTGTTCCACCTGCCCGATTACCTTGAAAAGGCCCTTGTCCGGAGTCCTTGCAAGTACCGCCCTCCGGCCGTTTACATACAGCTGGGAGAACTTTTTCCCATATTTCACGACCTCCGGGACGGTTGTCTTCCACCATCCTTCAGGGGTCAGCTTCCATCCCCCCACCCGGTATCCTCCGCTTATGACCGGCATGTTCTCCACATTCCCTTCGATGACCATCGGGCGGGTGTCCGACGGGCCGATGGAGATGGGAGCGTCCAGGAAATAGGTCCCAGGGGCGACATGGATGTAAACCGTATCATCTCCGGGAAGGAGGCCTGCCCTGGAAACGGCGGCCTGGATGCCGGCAAGCGGAGCGGAGGCAGTCCCGGCGGCAGTGTCATCTCCATCGGGGGCCACGTACAGGCGCTGCTGGGCGCTCGCGGCGAAAACAGACGTCAAAATGCACAAAACAAGGGTGATCAGGTGTTTCATAACTGCGAAATCAAAGGTTGTTATCAGGTTAAAAATAGTATTTTTTTTATAAGAAAGTAATTTTTTTTTGATTTTCTCGTAAACTGTTGTACATTTGCAGTCCCTTAAGAAAGGGAGTCATTGAGATATGGTGTAATGGTAGCACTACAGATTCTGGCTCTGTCAGTGAGGGTTCGAATCCTTCTATCTCAACTTTTTAGCAGCCTGGCGCTGTTGCGCCCGGCTTTTTTTGTACGATTGCGTTGAAAGCTTGCTTTCAAAAGCCAATCGGACATAAAAGACGTTGCCGATGAAATCGGCAACAGGCTGCTGAAAAAGTACCGCCCGCCGCAGGCGGAAAGGATAGCGCGAACGAAGTGAACGGAATCCTTGGTACAAACGGCGAGGTAGCTCAGCTGGTTAGAGCGTCGGATTCATAATCCGGAGGTCGTGGGATCATGCCCCACTCTCGCTACAAAACAACACATATAAGTCTTGGTTCGACTACGATCAGCCAAATAGACTAAACTCTCTATATACCCGTCACAATACCCTGTGATGGTTTTTTGTTTATAGGGGATGGGGATGGAATTGAATACGATCACCCAAGCACAGAACAAGGCCAAACTATCCAAAAACTTGCAAAATTTGTGACCATATATGCGACCAGTGTATTCAGCAAACAAAACTGGTCACAAATTATGAGTAGAAGCACAGCAAATGTCTCATTCTATTGCCGT
>CAMOVV010000224.1 GCA_946627685.1 uncultured Bacteroidales bacterium | reverse complement strand
GTGCGGAGTATATGTGAGGGAAGTCACCCCCAACGGTAACAGCCAATGGTCCAGGATTGAAGGCGCGACCTTCACCGAGGACAAGTGGACCTTCCATGAGCACACGGCGAGCCTTGCCGGCTATGAAGGAAAGAATGTCCAGGTCGGCATCCGTTACACTTCCGACGGCTCCGATACCAAGACGGGCACCCTTGAAATCAAGACCTTCAAGGCCAGCGCCAGCGTTGTCGGCGGAGGCGGACAGGGCGACGACCCCCAGGGTGGTGACGACCCCCAGGGTGGTGACGACCCCCAGGGTGGTGACGACCCTCAGGGCGGAGGCGATTCCGGCACTGCCGCTCCCGGCACCTATGTCCTTGATGCCAGCCAGGTTACCAGCGGGAATACTTCCGCCGGCGACCAGTCCCTGACCTTCAATGGCATTACCCTCCACGTGACCAACGGCATCCTCGGCTCCAGCGACGGACAGTACAGGATTTACAAGAAGCAGTCTCTCACCGTGTCCGTTCCCGACGGCTTCAATATCACGAAGATAGTGTTCACCTGCACCGCCAACGACACCGCAAAGTACGGCCCCGGATGCTTCTCCGCACAGGACGGCTACACTTACAGCGGAAAGGTGGGTACCTGGACCGGTTCCGCCTCCAAGGTGTCTTTCACCGCTTCGAACGACCAGGTCCGCGCCACCAAGATTGAAATCACCGTTGAATAATCTCCGGACGTTTTGAAAAGGTTAAGCCTCATATCTGTCCTTCTCTGCCTTGCCGCCCTGGCCCTTTTGAGCTCGTGCGGCGGGACGGGAGCATCCTCGAAGGGGGGGAGCGACGACCCTGTCGCCGCTCCGACCCTCGTGATAAAACAGCCTTCGACGGACTATTCCAAGGGAAGCCAGTTTATCTCGGTGCAAGCCTACGGGGCATGGAACATCTCCGTGAGCGCTTCATGGGTCAAGGTCCAGCCTGCCAGCGGCAGCGGAACGGTCGGGAACGTGGTGCTTTCCTATGAGGAAAACACTTCCGAGGAGACCCGCTCCTGCACGCTCACCGTATCTTCCGGCAGCAAGAGCTCTTCCTACACCTTTACCCAGGGCGGGAAGACCTCTTCCGGAGGCGGCGGTGAACCGGGCGGCGACGAGCCCGGCGGCGATGAACCCGGCGGCACCGAAGGCGGCGGAGTGTCTCAGGCCGGCTGGCTCGAGCTCCCCGCGATGACTTCCACTCCCGGATATGATTTCTTCCACCACAAGATGACCTTCGGAGGAAGGACGGAGAGGAACTACTCCTTCTACTACAGCTACTCCGACCTTGTGTCCCTGTGGGTGGCATATCCGCTCGTGAAGGCGCACTCGACAAACGCTTCCGGCAGGACCAACGAGTGGGGCTTCGACCCTCTCATCCCCTCCAACAAGCAGCCTGTGCTTTTCAACGCCTACAGGGGCAGTTACGACAGGGGTCATCAGCTTCCCTCGGCCGACAGGACCGCCGACAGGTCGATGAACGTGTCCACGTTCTATTTCACCAACATGACGCCCCAGAACAATACCCTGAACGGAGGGGTCTGGGCCACCCTGGAGAACAAGGTCCGCGGCTGGGCCTCATCCTCCGACACCCTGTATGTCGTGACGGGCTGCGTCGTGGATGGCAGCACGGCCAAGGCCTACGACAACTCGGGCAAGGCCGTGACCGTCCCCACAGGCTACTACAAGGCCTTCCTCAGGTATGCAAAGAACAGCACCCTGGGCTTCGACGGCTACATGGCCGGAGCGGTCTATTTCAACCATACGGCCTCGGCCACCGGGCAGGTGATGTCGGTGGACGCCCTCGAGACCAGGCTCGGGATGGACTTCTTCCCCAACCTCACTGCCGTCGTGGGTCAGGCCACAGCGGACAAGATAGAGGCGCAGGATCCTAAGACAGTGTCCTGGTGGGGACTGTAATGATAAGATAATTTATTGGATATGAAAAGATTCATATATTCGCTCATTTTCTTGGCGGTGGCCGTTACGGCCGTTCATGCCGGCACTCCCGGCAGGAGCTATATCCTCGGGTTCTACAACCTCGAGAACCTCTTCGACACCTACCATGACGAAGGGAAGAACGACAACGAGTACCTCCCCGACGGAGCCAACCAGTGGACTGAGGTGAAGTACGCCAAGAAGCTTCACAACATGGCCGTGGTCATCCGCGCCATGGCCGACGAGAACAAGGCCTTCCACTCCGTTCTCGGCGTGAGTGAAATCGAGAACAGGCACGTGCTCGAAGACCTTGTGAGCCAGCCCGAAATCGCCAAGGCCAACTTCCAGATAGTCCATTACGACGGCCCGGACCGCCGAGGGGTCGATGTGGCCCTCCTCTACAGGCCGGAGCATTTTAAAGTGATTGAAAGCCAGTCTATTCCCTTTACTTTTGAAGGGTCTTCCATAGATTTCGGCATGACAGCCGAGGAGAAGGATTACTTCCGCACGAGGGACATCCTCATGGTGCGCGGCCTTCTCGACGGGGAGATGTTCGCCTTCTTCGTGGCCCATCTTCCTTCCAGGCTCGGAGGCAAGAGCTCGGCCCTTCGCGACCGCGGCGGCGAGATTATCTACCAGAGGTCGATGGAGCTCATGCGCGATTTCCCCGGCATCAAAATCGTGGCGATGGGCGACATGAACGACAATCCCACCGACGCCAGCATGACGAAGTACGTGAACGCCAAGGAGAAAATCTCCGACGTGGGCCCCGAGAATTTCTTCTCCCCCTTCATATCCATGTACAAGGCGGGATACGGCTCCCTCGCGTACAGGGGAGTGTGGAGCATCTTCGACATAATCATCGTCAACTCCAACCTCTGCGACCCTCCCAAGGGCACCCTCGCCATCATGCCCATAGTGAATAAGAAGTATTACGCCCGCATCTTCCACCAGCCCTTCATGGCCAACCAGGGAGGACAGTACAAGGACACCCCCAAGAGGACCCTCGCCGACACCGGAGTGGAAGGATACAGCGACCATTACCCCACATATATAGTTGTAAGTAACAAAAAATAAGATATGCTCAGGAAAATCCTATTGACCCTTGCGGCTGCGGCCGTATCCGCCGGTCTCTTCGCCCAGATTCCTACGGGAGGCGTGAAGGGAACCGTCGTGAACCGTTCCGACAGGGCTCCTATCCAGCAGGCTTCGGTCGCCGTATATAAGGGCGCGGCCGAGATTGCCGTCACCACCTCCGACGAGTCCGGAGCCTTCCTTGTAGAAGGCCTCGCGGACGGAGTTTACGACATGGGGGTAATCGCTCCCGACTTC
>CAMOVV010000223.1 GCA_946627685.1 uncultured Bacteroidales bacterium | reverse complement strand
CGGAAGGGTGTAGCGCTCGGCCTCCTGCATCAGACCGCCGGTCCAGTCCCCGGTGTGGGGGCAGATGGCGTACTGGATGTTGAAAAGTCCGAGGTTGGGATAGAAGTCGGGATTGCCGGCGGAACGGAGGAGGGAAAGCCTCAGCTCGCCGCCGTCATAGGTATATCCGTACTTGGTCCTGGCCATGAGGGCGAAACCTCCGCGGGAGTCGGACACGTCGCCGAAGCGGTGTACGGGGACTTCCTGGCCGAAGCGGCGCTCGACCGTGGAGGGATTTTCGGGATTGAGGCTCTCGGGAGTAACCGCGACGCCCTTCCAGAAGCCGTCATGAGGACGTTCCACCACGTTGAAAGGCACTCCGTTCATGAACTTGACGGAGGAGTCGGTACCCATGGCGATGGGGAACACGGCCCTGAGCATGGGGGATGCTGTGGAGTCGGAACCGGTTTCAAGCCAGTGGACGTCAACGTCATAGTCGATGCGGGGGTAGGACTTGTAGATATAGGTGCGGGAAACAATCCTGGACTTGCCCCATATTCTTTCGGACTTGACGCAGGCCCTCACCGGACCGTTGGTCACCTCGACCTTTCCTACAGTCTCGGTCACATCCTCCACGCTGTCGGCGCCGTTGATGAGCCAGGACTTCATGCTGCCATCCTTGCGCTCGAGATACATCCTGAAGGTGTTGAGCTCGGCTCCGGCCTTGACGTATTCGCGGCCGTCCTCCTTGTCGATGAGGGAGGTGATGTTGCCGGTGGCGGGATTGATGCGGATTTTGTAGTAGTCGGTCTCGAAGGTATTCCCGGAATAAGGGATTTCATCATTCTTCACGCCCTGTTTCGTGGCGTCCACGTAGAAGGTGCGGTAGCCTCCGGCAGGCATGTCGTCCACAACGAACTGGACGGTGGAGCGCCATCCCGGAGGGAAGTTCTTTCCGCCGATGACCTGGGCGGGATACTCGCGGCCTTCGCCGTCACGGACGTAAACCGTCGTCGGCTTGGAAGGGTCCACGCGGGAAACATCCCTGTAGGCATAATAATTCACCCAGGAGGACAGCTTGGTGTTCCAGGGCTGTTCGTAGGTGAAAATCTCGGCTTCGACGATGGCCTTGCCGCCGAAAGGCTGGACATTGAAGGCCACGACGGGCTGGCCGAGGCCTTTCTCATAGGGGATATCGCCGGCATAGTCGAGCATGGCGTTGTCCCTCAACTCGTTGGACTGCCTGTAAGCCTCGATGTAGCGGCCGACGGACTCCCTGTTGGACTCGAAAATGGCCGATCCGGGGATAATGTCGTGGAACTGGTTGAACACCACGCTCTCCCAGATATTGTTGATGGCCCTCTGGGGATATCTCCAACCCCTCATCCAGTCGAGGGAGTTGAACCACTCGTTCTCATAGAGGGAGTTCTCGCACCAGCGGTTGTACTGCTTCACTTCGGCGACATTGGTGTAGCAGCCCTCGAAAATGAAGCCCATCTCGCCCTCGTGGGTGGGACGGCCGGCGATATCCATTTCCTTTTCCATGGCCTTGAAGAAAGACTCGACCGTGGTGAACTTCACGGAAGGGAAGCCGGGCTTGGCGTCAAGGGCGTGAATGTCAAGTATATTCTGCCTGGTGGGTCCGCCGCCATGGTCTCCCACTCCGGTGGGGCTGAGGATGCGTCCCTTGCCTCCGGGGAACTTGACGAGCTTCTCTTTCATCTGCTCGTTGATGGCCCCGTTGTAGTTGTTGTTGTTGTAGCAGAGGACCTTGGAGCCGTCTGCGCCTATCCACCACTGCGAACCGGGGTTGGGGGATGTCCTCATGAAGAAGTAGTAGTTCATCCCGGAGAGGTTCAGCATCTGGGGAAGCTGGGAATTGTGACCGAAGTCGTCGGGAAGCCAACCTACAGTGGCCATTCTTCCGAAACGGGAGAGGAAGTATCTCTGTCCCAGTAGGAAAGAACGGGAGAGAGCCTCGCCGGACGCCATGTTCTGGTCGCTCTCGACCCACATTCCGCCGACAGGCTCAAGCCTTCCTTCCGCGACGTATTTCTTCATCTCGCGGAACAGGGCGGGGTCGGCCTCCTCGGTGAAACGGAAGTTGGCCGCCTGGCTCATAAGAATCGTATAGTCAGGAAATTCCTTGAGGAAGGCCACGGCCTGACGCATGTTGTCAACGGACATTTTCTGCGTTTCGGCAAGGGGCCAAAGCCAGTTCATGTCCATGTGGGCGTGGCCGATGACATGGATTGTGTCCTGCTTTGCAGGGTCTTTCTTCGCCTTTTTCACAGGCGGAGCAGCGGAGGCAGCCGCAGCCGTCAACGAGACGGCAAGGATGCCCGCAATCACTCTGGTCAAAGTCTGGTGTCTCATAATTTATATGGTTTTTATTGGTTTAGGAACGCTTTGAGAATCCTGTCGAGCTCATTGTCGTCGGCGACGAGGACCTGGCGGGGCTTGGAGCCCTCCTGGGGGCCTACGATTCCGGCGGCCTCCAGCTGGTCCATCACCCTTCCGGCCTTCGCATAGCCCATTCCGAGCTTTCTCTGAAGGTCGGAGGTCGAGCCTCTCTGGGTGTGGACAATCAGCCTCGCGGCCTCTTCGAACCTCTCGTCTATGTTCTTCATGTCTATCATGCCGCCGCCACCTTCTTCTCCGGAGGAAACGTCCGCCTCGGGAAGATAGTAGGGGGTGTTGTAACTCTTCTTGTAGCCCTGCTGCTCCCCGATGAAACGGGTTATTTCATCGCTTTCCCCGGAGCTTATGTAGGCGCACTGGACCCTTTCCATATCCACGCCGGTGAAGAAGAGCATGTCTCCCCTTCCGATGAGCTTCTCCGCTCCCGGGGAATCGAGGATGGTGCCTGAATCGATGCGGGTGGCCACCTTGAAGGCTATCCTCGTAGGGAAATTGGTCTTGATGAGGCCCGTGATGACATCGACGGAAGGCCGCTGGGTGGCTATGACCACATGGATGCCGGCCGCCCTTCCCTTCTGGGCCAGGCGGACGATGGAGGTGTTGATGTTCTTGGCCAGCTTGCGCTCGTCCCCTCCGGTGCCTGCCGACATGGTGAGGTCGGCGAACTCGTCCACCACGACGACAATGTAGGGAAGGAACTTGTGGCCTGCGGTGGGGAGGAGCTTCCTGGACTTGAACTTCTCGTTGTAGTCCTTGATATTGTTGACGTAGGCCTTCTCGAGGAGGTCGTATCTCTGGTCCATCTCGACGCAGAGGGAACGCAGGATGGCGTCCGCCCTCTTGGGGTCCTTCACGATGGCGTTGGACTGCTCTTCATCGGCGTTGGCCGAATCCGGCAGGACGG
>CAMOVV010000222.1 GCA_946627685.1 uncultured Bacteroidales bacterium | reverse complement strand
GCTTTCATGATTTCCGCCGACAATGCCCATGCCTGGCACCCCAACTACAGCGAGAAATACGACCCCACGAACCATCCCGTGCTGGGCGGCGGCCCCGTCATCAAGTTCAACGCCGCGCAGAAATATGCCAGCGATGCCGTTTCCGCATCGGTTTTCGCCGAGATTTGCCGCGAGGCCGGTGTGCCCTGCCAGCGTTTCGTCAACCACTCCGACGTGGCAGGCGGCAGCACACTGGGCAACATCCTGGCCTCTTCCCTGCCCCTTCGCGGTGTGGATATGGGCAACGCGATACTTGCTATGCACAGTTGCCGTGAAACGGGAAGCGTGGCCGACCATGTATATTGCGTGAAAGCCTTCACCCGCTTCTTCAGTTAAGCTAAGGCGAAGGCTTCCGGCACTCTTGAAGAACGGGGCTATTTCAGATAGCGCCTCCTGAGGGTTTCAATATCATCGTCAGTAAGTCCGAGGGGACCTTTGAGATAGGCCTCCATGGAGCCCCACTGCATGTCGATGATGTCAAGGGTGTGGGCGAAGTTCTCGGTATTCGCTCCGATAAATGCCTTTATCACTTCCACTTCATCCTCGCCGCCGCCGAAGAATTTGACACGGCGGGAGAGTTTCTTCACGTCCTTCGCGTAGATGGCGTTGGTGGCGTCGAAATCCGCGATGATGGTCTCCCTGTCCACTCCGAGGGCGCTGAGCAAATAGGCCGAAGCAAGACCGGTGCGGTCCTTTCCCTGGGTGCAGTGGAAGAAGATGGCGCCGTCCTCCGGCGCATCTACCACCATGCGGAGGAAGGCGGCGAAATCCTTTTGGCAGGACTCCAGCAGCACCATGTTGGGATAAAGGTTCCGGGCAAGTCTCTGCGCCTCTTCATGGAAGGCGGCTATCATTATGACTTTCTTCAAGTCAAAATGTTTGCGCTTCTTGATTTTTTCCGCGTCGGGGCCTTCGACTGCACCTCCTATGCTGTTGATGGGGATGCGGACATATTCAGCCCCGGGGATGAGACGGTCTTCCCGTCCGGGAAGTTCCTCGTCCAGGCGGAAATCGATGACCTTCTTCACCGGAAGGCTTTCAAGATACCTGATGTCGGCGTCCGTGGCAGCGTGGAGGGAAGCGGCCCGTATGAGGAGAGAATCGCGGACTGTCCTGCCGTCCGCGGTGCGGTAGCCTCCGAGGTCCCTGGCATTGACGATTTTCTTTACCGGCAGGAACTGGCTTTGGGTGAGTTGTTCATGATCTGTCGAGCATGAGAATAGCATGAGTCCTGAAAATATGATGGTTAGACAGCGTTTCATTTTCGTTGGGCTTATCTTGTTGCAATGAAACCTTAATCTATCAGCCCCTATCTTAAATATGGGCCCTGATAGACTTGGCAACGTTGATCAAATGGTCGGCAATACGCTCGGCATTTGACGAGAGGGCAAGGTACTGGGCCCCTACAACGGGGACGCAGATACCCTTTTCGAGTCTTGCGATGTGGTTTTCCTCCATCATCCTCGTGTAGTCGTCGGTCTGCTCCTCAATCTGGTTCGCCTGGCTGAGGGCGTTGAAATCCCTGTCGCGGTAAGCCTTCACCATGCAATCGTAAAGATTGAACAGCAAGGTCCTGAGCTGGCTTATCTCATACAGCGCATCATCTGAGAAATGCCTGCTCTGGGCTGCGAGGGTGTCGGCATATTCCACGATATTCTCGGCGTAGTCACCTATTCGCTCAAGGTCCCTGACGCTGCGGAAGGTCGTGGAAAGATACACGCGGTCATCCTGGCTGAGGCCCCGCTGCGAAGAGAGACGCACGACATAATCGACAAGGGCGTTGTTGAGATAGTCAATCTCGTCCTCGGTCTTGACGAAGACCTCTTTCTCGCTGAAATCCAGCGTGGTGACAATCCTTATCGACCTGTCAACATTCTGCATTGCAAGTTCGGCCATTCGGAGAATCTCCCTCTTGGTCTGCTGCACGGCGATAGGCGCGGTCTTGAAGAGGTTCTCGCTGACATAGTGCAGATGGGGCTCGTCGGAAGTGTCGGCCGTCCTGCCGTCAGGAAGCATCTTGCAGACAAAGTTCACCAGAGGAGTCGTCAGCGGAAGCATGACCGCCACCGTGACCGTGTTGAAGAAGGTGTGGAACATGGCCAGCTGGGTCTGGGGCGCGCCCGGGAAGAACTTGGCGAACAGGGATCCGTAGGACACCCCGTTGGCAAGAAGACCGATAAGCCAGCCTGCAAGCATGAACAGCAGAACTCCGGACAGGTTGAACAGCAGATGGATAAGGGCCGTGCGGCGGGCGTTCAGTCCGCTCGTGAAACCGGCGAGAATCGCCACAATGCAGGAGCCGATGTTGGAGCCCATCGTGAGCAGGATGCCCTGGTCCAGGGTGATGAGCCCCGTCACCACCATTGCAAGGGCGATGGAGGTCATCACAGATGAGCTCTGGATGATAGCCGTAAGCAAGGCGCCGATGAGCACGAGCAGGATGGGATTGCGGATTGAGGCGAGGAATGATTTGACCCCGTCCAGGGCGGCGAAGGATTCCATCGAGCCGCTCATCAGGGAAAGTCCCACGAAGAGCATACCGAAGCCGGTTATGATGCCTCCTGCGGTCTTCAGCGAGCTCTTTTTGGAAAAGAGCATCACGAAGGCGCCGATGCCGGTTAGGGCCGAGAAAATGACGGTGGTGGAAAGGGAATTGCCGCCGAACATGCCGAGGGCTACGATCTGGGCCGTGACCGTCGTACCGATATTGGCTCCGTATATGAGGGTAGCAGCCTGGAAAAGGCTTATTATCCCGGCGTTTACAAAGCCGATGGTCATGACCGTGGTGGCTCCGGAACTCTGGATGAGGGCCGTGCTAACCGTGCCGATTCCAACTCCGAGAAGTTTGCTGGAGGAAGTTTTTGAAAATAGTTTTTTCAGACGGTCCGAACTGGCGGATTCCAGGTTGGAACTCATCATCTGGCAGGCGATAAGGAACACGCCGATGCCTGAAAGCAGCGTAAGTATTGCTGTAAATATTGATATGTAATCCATTGAAAATTATTGTGGGAGTATATTAATCCATGCGGAGGGGACAAGTCTATGACTCCCCTATAGACGCAGACTGCAGATTACATGGATATACTCGCCGGGACTGCGGGGAAACGTCTCGCTGACAAGACGGAAAGACCGGGCCTCGGAAGGATGATAAAGCGGGACTTCGGCACTTTCAAGCTGGCAGGACCTTTTCACGGCCGGGCGCAGGATGGCGATGTCGTCGTCCGCTTCGGCAAGGTCTTCGACGGTCTCTACTGTCACAAGGGTCTCGGAGGGGAAA
>CAMOVV010000221.1 GCA_946627685.1 uncultured Bacteroidales bacterium | reverse complement strand
TGCGCCCCCGTATTCTCCGGGGCCACCACGGCCATCGACCAGAACATGCTCCTCATGATAGTGATGCAGAAAGTGGCCGCCAAACACCGCCTGAAGGTGATTTTCCACGAAAAACCCTTCGACGGGGTGAACGGCAGCGGCAAGCATTGCAACTGGTCCATAGTCACCGACACCGGCGTGAACCTTCTCTCTCCCGGAGAGACCCCGACGAAGAACCTCCGGTTCCTCTCCTTCTACGCCTGCGTCCTGAAGGCCGTCGCCGACCACGACTATCTCCTGATGACCTCCATCAGCAACCTCAGCAACTCCTACCGTCTCGGCGGCCACGAGGCCCCTCCCGCCGTGATGTCGGTCTTCTCCGGCTCCACCCTGTCGAGGGTTTTCGACGAGATAACGGAGGAGACCGGAGCCCCGAAGGAGGACAACTCCGGCTCGATGGATTCGGTGAACATGCTGAAATCGCTTCCCGAAATCTTCCCGGACAACACCGACAGGAACCGCACCTCTCCCTTCGCCTTCACCGGCAACCGCTTCGAATTCAGGGCCCCCGGAGCTTCCTGCAACGCAGCCTCCGCCGTATATGTGCTCAATTCGATGGTGGCCGAAAGCCTGAAGGAGTTCAGGGCCGAGGTGGACAGCCTCACAAAGGGAGGCAAAAGCGTCAGGGATGCCGTGACGGCCGTCGTGAGAAAGTTCGTCACGCAGTCGAGGAAGGTGATGTTCGAGGGCAACGGATACAGCAAGGAGTGGGAGCTTGAAGCGGAAAAGAGGGGACTGAGGGCCGTCAGGAACGTGCCCGAGGCCTACAAGGTCTGGCTGGAAGAACCCACCGTCAGGATGTTCGAGGGCGTGGGAGTCCTCTCCAGGGGCGAGGTGGAAGCAAGGTATGAAGTCCTCCACGAGACCTATGTCAAGAAGCTCCAGATAGAGTCGAGGGTCATGGGGGATATCTGCCTCAATCACGTTATTCCCGCAGCCGTCGGCTACCAGAACATACTCGTAAGGAACATCCGCGACGGAAAGGAGATTTTCGGCGAAGAGTTCAAGACCCTCTGCAAGAGTGAAATCGACACTTACAAGAAAATTTCGGGCTATGTAAATTCCCTCACCGCCGACGTCGCCGCGATGGTGAAGGCGAGGAAACGGGCCAACGCCGTCCCTGAAATGTCCGAAAGGGCGAAACTCTACTCCACCGAAGTGAAGGACCTCATGGACAAGGTCCGCTACAGCGCCGACCACCTGGAAATGCTGGTGGACGACGAACTCTGGCCCATGCCGAAATACCGCGAACTTCTGTTCTTTTAACCTCTCAAGTACATGAATGTCAAAGTAATAGCAATCATAGCCACAGGACTTCTCCTCTCAATGGTATCCTGCCGTCAAAAGCAGGTTCCTTCGGGGAGCGCCGTTCCCTATGTGGCAAGGATTCTCGGAACCCCCTCATCCGGAGAATACACCAACCTGATGGCTGCGGACGGCTCCAACGTTTCTGGGGCCATAGCCATCATCGGTTCACCCCTTGCCTGCATACGCCTGAGCGAGAAATTCCTCACCGGCGATGATTTCGACAATATCGACGGAAGGACCGCCCCCGACGGACTTCCCGACTTTGCCGGCGAGACATTCATCTCCTATATCGACGGAGCCAACGCCCCGTACGAGGGCTATGTTTCTTCCAACAACACACTGATGCTCAGGGAAATAGCCGTGAGGAACTTCCTCCACGCCCTGGACACCCTCGCAAGCGGCAGCATCTTCCCGGACGAAGAGAGAACCCCGAAGCCGCGGGCAAAAATGATAGTGTTCGCATCCCCCCTGATGAAGGAATACGCATCCCAGGATATTGACACCCTCCTGCACGTCTCGGGACGGGACATTCCCGTAGTCTGGGCGGAGGAAGACCCCGGAGCTCCGGAGGACAGCCTCGGAACAGCGGCGAGTTCCGTCGCGGCCAGGTGCTACAAAATCATGAGACAGAGAAATTCCTTCACCCACAACATCGCCTGGCCGAAGGCGGAAGGCTTCGTCTCGATGCCTGTTTACGGGCTTGCAACCGAATGTTACGCCGAAGGGGGATACTTTTCGGAAGACTTCAAATACTCAAGGATAAACAACAACAAAATAGACACTTACACTTTCATTAGATATAGCGACGAATATATGTCCGAAGACTTTCTCCACACCATCAGGACGAAGGCTCTGAAGACATACAGGGAATATGTACAGGATTAGCATTGACACAGAGGGGATCGAGCAGTTGGATCCCGGATACTTCACAGGGGAAATCCAAATTATCGACTCCGAGGGACCGGATTTCGAAGAGGCCGTCACATGGCTGAAAAAACAGGCTGTACTGGGTTTTGACACGGAAACGAGGCCCTCTTTCTCGCCGGGCCATCACCACTATGGCACGGCTCTTCTGCAACTGTCCGGACCGGACAGGGCCTATCTTTTCAGGGTCAAGGAACTCGGACTCCCGCGCAAGCTCAGAAGCATCCTCGCGACTCCCAAGATTATAAAAGTAGGGGCGGCCGTTGCCGACGACATCCGCGGTCTCCAGAGAATAGAGGGTTTTGACGCGAGGTCTTTCGTGGATTTGCAGAAAATCGGCTGGGAATACGGCATCAGGGACAAAAGCGTCAAGAAAATGACGGCCATCATCCTGGGAATCAGGATTTCAAAGACCCAGCAGCTGTCCAACTGGGAGGCAGACACCCTTTCCGAGGCCCAGCTTAGGTATGCCGCCACCGACGCCTGGGTATGCAGGGAAATGTACCTGAAGCTCATGGACTCTGAAAAGCATCCGCTGACACCGGAAGAACTCTCCCCGAACCAGCCTCACAACCATAAGGAAAATGACAAAGGTAATTCTTAGGAAGGGCAGGGAAGACTCCTTGCTGAGATTCCATCCCTGGGTGTTTTCAGGCTCCATAGCCCAGGTCGTAGGGGAGCCCGCAGAAGGAGATACAGTCGGAGTCTATGCCGCTGACGGGACCTTTCTCGCCTGCGGTCACTGGCAGGTGGGGTCCATCGCGGTGAGGGTGCTGAGTTTTGCCTCTAACGCCCTGGCTCCCGATTTCTGGGAGAAGATGATAGCCAAGGCTTTGGAGGCCAGGACCGCGGCCGGCCTCACGGATTCGCCCCGCACGGATTGCTACCGCCTCGTACATGGAGAAGGAGACGGACTCCCGGGACTTATAATCGACTGGTACAACGGCGTCTGCGTCATGCAGGCCCACTCCGTTGGAATGTTCAGGGCAAGGAAGCAGATTTGCGAGGCCCTGCAGAAAGTTTATGGCCCGTCCCTCAAGGCTGTCTAT
>CAMOVV010000220.1 GCA_946627685.1 uncultured Bacteroidales bacterium | reverse complement strand
CCGTTTCAATGGCCGTGACAGCCTGTCCGGCCTTGTCCTCGAGTGGGACAGAGAGTATTTCAAGGATGCCCCGGTGATAAGGGAGAGAATGAGGCTGAGGTCTTCGGAAAAAGGGAAGTTCCACCTGACCGGCAATAGCGGGAAGCAGCACCTTGTTTTCCCCAGGTATTCCTTTGCCTCAGGTGCGGCTAAGGCCGAGGTGACCGAGCTCAGCATGGCCCGGTTCACCACCTACAAGGACGCGGCCCTCACCCGCCAGGTCAACCATCCCGACACTGTCAGTTTCCCTCTGGAAAGAGGTGAGGCCCCGATTCCCCTGAAAGGCCCCTTGATGATAGTAAAGACTCCTCAGTACCAGGTTATTACCTCTTACGAGCACGCTTCCCAGGACAGGTCGTTCATGGGGCCGGGAAGGAAGGTCGCTCCCGCTGCCGGAAACGATGCTTTCCAGGATATCCAGGGCAACCTTGATTTCCTCACCGACGACGATTTCTGGTTCATCGCGACCGAGGCGTCGCTCCGGGACGGCGGCCTCATCGTGGACAACCACGTCCGCCGCGGAGCCTATCTTGACGGGGAGGAAATACCTTCGGACGGCTGGTACGAAACCATGTGGTCCTCATTGACCCTCCTCGGTCCGGACGCCGACCCCTATGACGCCGTCCATGACTATATATACCGCAGGATTTCCGACCACCTGCCCTCCCGCAAGGCTCATTTCTACTACAATACCTGGGGCATGCAGAGGGCCATGCCGGAAGACTCCCTCCTGCTGTGCATGGATGAAAAACGCCTTTTCAGGGAAATCGACCATGCCGCGGAAATGGGGCTGGACTGCTTTGTAATCGACTATGGATGGAGCAGGCTGGGGGACTGGAGCCCCGACAAGGAACGCCTTCCGAACGGCCTCGCCCCGCTTGTGGAACGGATAGAAAGCCACGGAATGACCACCGGAGTGTGGATTTCGCTCGCCGGGACGAACTATGACATGCCGGCGGCGAAGGAGCATCCCGAGTGGCTGGTCAAGGACATGGACGGAGTCCCGGTGAGGGGCCAGTTCGAATACCCTGTCATGGACATCGTGGGGCCGTACTACGACGTGCTCCTTTCCACCCTGAAATCCCTTGTGGATCAGGGAGTGAGATATTTCAAATGGGACTCTTTCGACACGGCCCTGAGCGACTGTCCGGGCCTGTGGCACGGGGATGAAAGCTATACGAGGAAGGAAAGGATCGACCGCTACAACTATCTCGCTCCGGTCTATGCCGTGAAGATGATGAGGGAGCTGCGGGAGTACTGCCCGGACCTGGTCATCGAGAACGACCTCACCGAGTGGGAGCGCTGCATGATAGGGCTGATGCCCCTGCAGGAGGGAAAACTGTATTTCATCAACAACGGAGCATCCTGGTACGGAGACTATACTTCCCTGAGGACCAGGAGCCTGCGTGGCGTCATCAATGAGTATTCATTCTTCATGCCCCAGGAGGTTTTCACCTATGCGATGTTCCCCCAGGACGACGCCGGCTGCTCGATTTACAACACGGTCAGCGCCCTTACCTGCGGGCACGGCTTCTGGGGCGACCTGGACCTTACCACCGCCGGGCAGAGGGCTGCGATACGCGACCTTGTGATGAAGGCCAAACGTGTCCTGCCCCTGGTGGCCGGATGTCCGGTGAGAAAGACCGGCATGGTGGATGATTCCCCGGAGGTGTATGTCCAGGCCAATCCGGAAAACGGCTACGGCCTTGTGACCGCCTTCTCCCGGGAAGACGTGGAACAGGACTTTGCCATACCTTTCAGGGATGGGTCTGTGCTCGGTGTCATCGGTCATCCCTTCTCGTCCGTCGAATCAGGAATCGTCCTTCCGCTTGACCTGAAAGGGAAAGATGCCTGCGCCGCGGCCTTCATTATCGGCGCGGAAGGGAAAGGCCCCAGGGTTCTCTCCAGCACCGGAGCCCTTTCTGAATTGAGGAAGGAAAAAGGAGGTCTGTACGTGAAGGCGGGCGAGGCGGCCGCCGTGAAAATCGTCATGCCGGGCGGTCAGGTCAGGGAAGAGAACCTTGCCGCGGGAGAGGAGCTTCTGATAAGATAGGTTATTCCACCGCTATCCAGGCGAAATTCCAGCCTTCGAGGGAAGGGGTTTTGACGATCCAGTCCTCCCCGTCCCTTTCTGCCTTGAGGGCAATGTCCTTATGGCCGTTATGCTTCCAGATGAAGCGTGGGGAGCCCTTCTTTTTCCCCGTCCTGAGGCGGAGGGTGTAGCTTTCCTGCCCTGAAATCGTGCAGTTCATGATGGCGACCGAGCGCAGGCTCCCGTCATTGTTGATGCGGGGTATGAGGGCCGCCTGGGCCATGCTCTCGATTATGGCTGGGAGGGTGTTCCCGGAGGCCCAGTCCATAGCCTTGAGGAGCTGGAAACGCTGGGTGCCGGTGATGTCGGCATTGTAAGATACGACGGCAATCCGTCCCCCTTCATCGGTAACATAGTAGCTGGCTTCTCCTTCAGGGCCTTTGGTCTGGTGGACATAGTCTGTAAGGCCCCTCTCGCCCAGGGCCGCCCAGGCGGGCCCGTCCAGAATGATGCCATGGGATAGGGACAATGTCACGAGCTCTCCGTCATTCATCCTCCTGACCGCCGGGGCATCCAGCATTATAGCGGCAGGCCTTTTCGCATCGGGAGCGAAAGGAACCCCTATGGCCGCGAGAGGGAAGGCGTAATTGCCGGATTCCGTGTAGGCCCATCCCATGTCCCCGTCCTTTTCGCTGAAGTCGCTGTAAGGGAGATTGGGGCTGAGATAAGGGTCGAGGCCTCCAGGAGCGGAGCCCCAGTTGTAATCGGCATATTCCTTCGCGAAACCGTGCCATTCCTGCAGGGCCTTGAAATAGTTGTCGGCATACCACTGCATTGGCTCATTTGCCGATGCGATTATGGAATAGCTCATCTGGGTGGCTCCCAGGGCCAGGTAATACATCGTTTCCACGCAGAGTCCGTGGGGTGATTTCCCGGTTGCCTTGTGGATATATCCCTCGATCTCCGGGGCGATTTCGGTGATGCCCGGGTTCAGGCGGTTAATCTGGCGGCAGATGCCAAGGCCTTTTTCGAGCATGCCTCTCGGCGAATGGTCGTTGTAATATCCGTGCCCGGGCCGGGAGAGGGGAGAAAGGCCCGTTTCCGTCTTAAAAGCGTCGAAGACAGGATTCCAGTCATATCCTTCCAGGAAATTCTTGTAGAAGCTGACGTGCTGCAGTCCCATGCGGCTTCCCGGGGAGACCTTGGGGAAGGCCTTTGCGAGGGCGGCCGCCTCCATGGCCATGCTCTCC